>DASUME010000835.1:0-3896 GCA_036277895.1 Polyangiales bacterium | reverse complement strand
GCTCGACAACGCGGAGGCGACCCGGCGCATCGCACAGTCGCGCTATTCGCACCTGAGCGGCAAGGAGCTGCTCGAGGTGGTGGTCGCCGAGAACGTGCTGGTGCAGATCGAGCACCTGCAGACGCAGCCCGCGGTCGCGGCTGCGCTCGCCAGCGGCTCGGTACGCCTGCACGCCTGGGTCTACCAGATCGAGAGTGGCCAGGTGTTCGCGTACGACCCGGCAACCGGACAGTACGCTCCGATCGAGGGCAAGATGATCCCGGTCGTCGAGGGACGTCGCAAGCGGGACAGCCTCTGGAGCTGATCAACGCTGCAGCGTGACGTAGCTGGTCGCGCCGCGATCGTCGCGTACGATCACCCACAGCGTGGCGCTCTCGACCTGATCGGGCAGCGCGGTGCACGCGCACACGCGGTCGACACCGCGGCGTTGTCGACCGTGCGCCGTGGCGTGCTGCACATCGACAAGCTGGTCGGCCCGTACCCGCGATGATGGCCTCGAGGTGCACAGCGGCAGGCTCCGCTTCCGGCGGATCGCTGAGCACGGTCAGGATACGCGGGGCCTCGATCGCGCTGCCCACGCCTGCCGACGAGGTGCTGCCGTCGACACAGCTCGCGAGTAGACGGGGTTTGGCAGCGTGCTGCACGCGACCTGCGCCCCGCATCCGCGGTGTCACCGAGCTGGGAACACGCCGCGTCGCGCTGCGCGAGGAGGGCTCGGGCGCGCGTGTACAGCTCGCGCGCCTCCTGCGCGAGGCCGGGCTGGAGCTCGCCCAGCTGGTCCCGCACGCGCTGGCCTGCGACAGCCACTTCGCGGTGGCGCAGGCGGTACAGCTCGGCGCGGCGGACGCCGGCTTCGCAATCCGCGCGGTGGCGATCGCCTTCGGGCTCGACTTCGTGCCGCTGGTGCAGGAGCGCTTCGACCTCGCGGTGCCGGCCGATCTGGCCGACGACCCACGCACGCTGCGGCTGCTCGAAGTGCTCGCCAACCGCAGTTTCCGGCGTGAGCTGGGCGAGCTCGGGTACGACGCGGAGCACTCGGGCGAGCTGCTGTGCGAGCTGTAGAACCACCCCATCCGGTCACTTTTCGATTGCCCTGATCGATCGCAGCGATAACTCTCCTGTCGTGGCGGGGCGAGCACAGGGAACGCTGGACTATCGCGACGATCGCTTCGTCGCGCGGTTCGCCTACGACGCCGCCGTCGTGGCCGAGATCAAGCAGCTCCGGCGCAGCGCCCAGAAGGAAGACGGCGAGTGGGTGTTCGAGCGCCACCGCCCCAGCATCGCGCCCCTGGTGCGGCTGGGCCGGGATCGCGGCTGGCACTTCACGGCCGCGGCCCGGCGCGCGATCGCCGAGCTGCAGGAACAGGCCGAGCAGCTGCGCTTCGAGATCGACGTGGCCCACGGTCCGCACGGCGAGCCGATGTTCTACTGCATGCTCGGCGACGACTACGAGCTGATCGAGACGGTGAAGGAGATCGGGGGCGCCTACCTCGACGACGCCGACGACAGCTGGTGGGTGCCGGCCGCCCTGCCGGGCGGGCGCGCGGTGCTGCTCGGGATCGCGCAGTCGGACGATCGCTTCGAGGTCTCCGAGCAGGCCTGGCGGTTGCTCGATGGGTCCGAGGAGGTCTACCTGCCCCACGGCAGCAACACCTCCACCGTGGACGACGAGGAAGACGAGCTGCCGGACGACCTGGCGCTCGGCGGCGTCTGGGAGCCCACCGAGCTCGACTACCAGATGCACGCGCTCAGCTCGTCGGTGCGCGAGCAGGCCTTCAAGCCCGCGCTGCGCGACGTGCTGCGGCCCTACCAGGTCGCGGGCGTGCGCTACCTCTCCCTGGCCACGCGGGCGTTCCTCGCGGACGAGCTCGGCCTGGGCAAGACGCTGCAGGCGCTGGCCACGATCGAGACGCTCCAGGCCTACCCTGCTCTGGTGCTCTGTCCGGCCGCGCTCCAGCGCACCTGGCTGCGCGAGAGCCAGCGCTGGCTGCCCGAGGGCAAGACCATCGTCGCGCTCGAGGGGCCCTCGGAGTCGGTGCCCGTCGTGGACGTGCTGATCGTCAGCTACGAGCAGGTCGCGCGCCATCAGCAGCTGCTCGCCGATCGCCCGTTCGAGACCATCGTCGCGGACGAGAGCCACCTGCTCAAGAACCGCGAGGCGCAGCGCACGCGGGCCGCGATCGAGATCGCGGACAAGGTCGAGAACCTGCGCCTGTGCCTGAGCGCGCGCCCGGTCGGCGAGCCGATCGACCTGGCGGCGCAGCTGGAATTTCTGGGCGTGCTCGAGTCCGAGTTCGGCGGCTTCTGGTCGTACGCCGATCGCTACTGTGCCCCCAAGGGCGACGGCGCGGGCATGCGCTTCGGCGCGGCGCGTATGGATGAGCTCGCGCAGCGCCTGCGCTCCACCTGTTACTGTCGCCGCACCAAGATCGCGGTGGTCGCGCAGCTGCCCGAGAAGTCGCGCGCGCTGCACTGGCTGGAGCTCGACGAGCGCAAGCGCTACAGCGAGGTCGAGGAGGACGCGCGCGAGGCGCTGCGTGCGCTCACGGGCGACGCCCCCGCCGCGCAGAAGGCGCGCCTGGAGCACGTCGAGCGCGTGCTGCACGAGTGCGGACGCCAGAAGACGGCGGCGATCGCGCGCTGGGTCGCCACCTTCCTGAGCAGCGGCCAGCCGTTGGTGTTGTTCGCACAGCATCGCGACGTGCTGAGCACGCTGATCGAGAGCTTCCCGCACGCGGTCTCGGTCTCGGACGGCGACGATGCCGCGCAGCGCCAGCAGGCGGTGCGCGCCTTCCAGGGCGGCGAAGCGCAGCTGATGATCTGCTCCACGCACGCGGCGGGCATGATCGCGGTCACACGTGCGGCGCACGTGGCGTTCGCCGAGATCGCCTGGAGCGCCGCGACCAACGAGCAGGTGCACCGGATCGGCAGCGAGCAGGGCTTCACCGCCTGGTACCTCGTCGGCGACGACACCATCGACGCGCTGGTGCTCGACGTGATCGCGCAGAAGCGCGTGATGGCCGGTCAGCTGCACGAGAGCGTGCTGCTCGAGGTCGCGCAGGAGATCGCGCGCATGACGGAGCCGCGAGCGCCCGTGGTGCGCATGCTGCCCGCCGCGTTCAAGAAGATCGTGGGCTGAGCCCGCAAGGGTATTGGCGGCTGCCATCGCCCGGGGATCGTCGCAAGCTCGGGCATGCGGATCGCACTCGCGTTCGGGCTGTCGCTCGCGCTCGGCTGGCTGTCGGTGCCTTCGGCGGCCGAGTGCCGGCAGTGCAACAGCAAGAAGTGCTTCTGGGACGCGGACTGCGGGCGAACGTGCAGCTGTCTGTTCGAGGGCGGTAAGAAGCGCAACAAGAAAGGCGCCTGCGTGCAGGTTGGCGACTGATACGCTGCACCCGATGTTCGCGAGAATACTCGCCATGTGCCTGGCCTGTCTCGCGTTCGCCAGCTCGGCGCGCGCGTACTGCCGAACCCGCACCTCGGGGCCGCAGGCGAGCAGCTGCCCGGACGTCTGCGAGAGCGACGGCTTGCCGCTCGCGTGGACCACGCGGGAGCTCAGCTACGCGTTCAACGTGCGCGGCTTTCCGGCCGTCGACGACGAGGACTTGCGGCGTATCTTCGCGCAATCGGCCTCAGCCTGGTCGGATGTGCTCTGCGACGGTCGCTCGGTTGGCCTGGAGATGGTCGCCGACGAGCTGTACACGGAAGAGGAGATCGGGCCGCGGCTCGAGGAGCCGAACGACAACACCATCCTCTACTACAGCGCGGAGCAGTGGGAGGACAACGAGCTCGGCAACTCCGCCTACGCGACCACGAAGGTCTGGTTCGACACCAAGAGTGGCGACATCGTGGGCGCCGACATGATCTTCAATGACAGCATGGGGCCGTTCGGCGAG
>DASUME010000834.1:0-18444 GCA_036277895.1 Polyangiales bacterium | reverse complement strand
GTGGCGGGTGGGGGCTCGTTGGCGGGGGCGGGCAGGATCGCTGGCTCGATGGGCTCTCGCGTGGGCTCGGCGTGCGGTGGGGACGCGGCTGGGATGGCTTCGCGTGGGAGCAGGTACTGCAGGAGTGCGAACGCGGCGAGGGTGGTCAGGCTCGCTGCGACGACGGCCGCGCGTCGGCGTCGTGGGGCCGCCCTCGTGCCGGAGTGGGCGTGGGCCGTCGGGCCGGTGCCGGACACGTAGTTGGGCGCGCTCACGCGGAGCGTGGCGAGCCGGCCGTCGTCGGCGAAGGGTTGCAGGGCCTCGGCCATCGCCTGCAGGGACGGCCAGCGTTGCTCGCGTTCCTTGGCGATCGCGCGCTCGACGATGCGCGCGAGTGCGCCGGGCAGCTCGGAACGCAGCGCGGTCCGCGGCTCGGGCTGCTCCGTCGCAAACAGGATCGCTTGCTCGGTGAAGCTTCGAGCATTTCCGTAAGGAGCGCGGCCGGCGAGTGACTCGTACAAGATCACGCCGAAGGCGTACACGTCCGTGCGCGCGTCGACGTCGCGTGCGCCGAGCAGCTGCTCGTACGAGACGTAGCGCGGCGTGCCCATGGTGACGCCGGTGCGCGTGATCAGCTCGCCGTCGTGCTCGAACATCTTCGAGATCCCGAAGTCGATCACCTTGGGCACCAGCGTCGTGTAGCCGGGCACTCGGGCGAGCAGGATGTTGTCGGGCTTGATGTCGCGGTGAACGACGCCGACCGCGTGGGCGGCGCTCATGTTGCGCATCGCCGCGAGCAGCAGCGACAGCAGCGTGGGGAACGCGAGCTCACCGCGCGCGAGCACATCCGCGAGCGACTCGCCGTGCAGCAGCTCCATCACCAGAAAGACGTCTCCGTCCTGCGCCACGACGTCGTACACATCGACGACGTTTTCATGCTGCACGCGGGAAGTCGCGCGGGCCTCGTGCACCAAGCGCTGCTCGTGACCTGCGCCGCTCACGTGCGGATGCAGGAGCTTGATCGCGGCGCGCTTCGCGGTCAGCGTGTGCTCGGCTTCGTAGACGGCGCTCATGCCACCTTCGCCCAGCTTGCGCAGCACGCGGTAGCGATGTCCGATCACGAACCCGAGCGCCGGCGTGGACATGCTCGTTCTCCCGTCGGCAGGGTAGCAGAGCGTTCCTGTACCCGTCAGACTCAGCTTGCGATGCGCTCCACGCGGCGCAGCGACAGGAACAGCAGCGGCAGGAACACGCTGAGCAGGATGAACAGCTCGTCGACCGCGGACGGCCACAGCGAGCCGACGAGCGCGACCGAGAAGGACACCCCTGCGAGCCACGGGCCCGCGCGGTGGTAGGCGGCCATCGCGGCGCCCCCGAGCCCCAGGATCAGCGCATCGGTCACCAGCACTTGCTCGGCGCGCGCGCCGAGGAGGTAGCCGGCGAGCCGGCTCGCGAAGCTCACCGCGACCGTGCTCAGCGCGATCTCCGCGATCCGACGGTTGATGAAGTTCCAGCTGCCGCGCCGGCGCCACCAGGCCAGGATCGCCGCCATGATCAGCAGCACGAACGCGCCCACCAGCGCGAGCCGGCCGGTGGAGGGTGGCGACAGGCCGTTCGCCCACAGCCGCTGCACGGTCAGGCCGGTGGTCAGGAACAGGGTCGCGATCGCGATCATGCGGTACGCACGCGTACGATCGGGGGCGCCCACGCGCGGGTCGCGGTCGCGCTCCATCGCGTGCAGGCGCGCCTGCTCGTGGCCGAGCTCGGCCTCCAGCTGCTTCACGCGCGCGAGCCGTGCGCCATCGGGACTGGGCAGGGCGCCCAGCAGCGCCGCCGCGGCCTCGGGACGCCTGCAGTTGAGCTCGTAGTCGATCATTACGCACAGGCAACGCGTGAGGCCGGCCAGCGCCTCCGGGCTCGCGGGCCACTGGCGTAGCGCCGCCTCGAAGCCGAAGCGCGCCTGCACGAACAGCTGCTGCACCTCGGCGTTGCGCACGCTGCGATCGTCGGCCGCCGCTTGCAGCCGCTCCAGCTGCGCCTCCGCCGCGGCGCTCAGGATGCCCGCCGCGCGGTGCTCGCGGAACGCCGCCAGCGCCTCGCGCAGCTCGTTTGCAGACTGGAAGCGATCGCCCGGCGCGCGCGCGCAGGCGCGGTTGCAGATCGCCGCCAGCTCCTCCGGCACGCCCTCGTACGCGTAGGGTTCGACGTTCATCGCAGCGTACAGCACCTCGAGCGGCGACTCGCCGCGGTGGCGGGGCTCCCCCGTCAGCACCTCGTGCAGCGTGCCGCCGAGCAAGAACACGTCCGTGCGCGCGTCCACCTGGCCCTCCGCCATCTCGGGCGCGAGGTAGCGCGGCGTGCCCACGATCGCGTCGGAAGGAGGGTCGTCGATGCGCTGGGCCACGCCCCAGTCGAGCAGCGTCACCTCGCCGAACTCGCCGATCATCACGTTGCCCGGCTTGATGTCGCGGTGGAACACGCCGCGGCTGTGCGCGAAGGCGACCGCGTTCAGCACCTGCGCGAAGATCTCCAGGTGCCGGTCGAGCGTCAGCTCGCCAGCCGCGATCACCACGTCCCAGGTCTTGCCGGCGAGCCGCTTCATCACCACGGCGGGGCTGTTGCGTACGCCGATCAGCGCGTGCACCGGCACGATGTTCGGGTGCTCCAGCTGGCCGGTGATCATCGCCTCGCGCAGCAACAGCAAGCTCGCGTCGGCGTCCTCGGGCTCACGCTGGCACTTGATCGCGACGTCGCGCGCGAGCGGCTGCTGCTGCGCGAGCCAGACCACCGCCATGCCGCCGAGCCCGAGCGGGCCACGCAGCGTGTAGTCGGGGTCGACCTCTTCCGGCGCCGGGGCGAGCAGCGCCTGCTGATCGTCTAGCGCGTGCTTGCGCTGGGGCGTGAGCGTGTTGGAGGCCGAAGCGTCGAGCGAGACGCCCTGCGCGGTCAAGGTACGCCGCAGTCGCTCGAGCTTCGCGTCCGTCACGTCCGTTGTTCCAGCTCACCGATCGCGAACGGCGCGGCCTCGAGCGACTTGGCCTGCGCAACGGCCTCACCGAAGCGGCGCTCGTCCGACGCGGTCAGCACGTGCAGCTCGTGGTCGTATACCCACAGGCCTTCTTCGTCGGCGCGCAGCGGGTGATCGCGCAGCGGCTGCTTGAGCGGGCGGTAACCCACGCTGCGCGGCAGGAACTCCTCGCGGCGCACGAAGCGCGGCCGCGCATTCACGTCCAGCCGCTCGAACTGGCGCGCGAGCGTGCTCGGATCGAGCTGGTAGTCGTCGCGCACCACCAGCGACACGACCGGCACGTCGTGGCTGAGCCCGGGCATGCGCACGCCATAGGCCACGGCCTGCTTCACCTCGCCGAGCTCGTACAGCACGTCCTCGATCGCCTGGCTGGAGACCGGACCCCTGGGCGTGCGGATCATGTCGGCCGCGCGATCGACGAACCAGTAGTCTCCGTCTTCATCGGTGCGCAGCACGTCGCCGGTCACGAACCAGGCGTCGCCGGACTCCTCGACGTTGCGCAGCACGCGCCGCGCCGATTCACGCTCATCGACCCAGCCGTCGAATGCGGCCAGCGCGTTGCCGGACTCGATGCGCGCGAGCAGCATGCCGGGCTGCCCCGCGAAGCAGGGCACGAGCTTGCCCTCCACGCCCTTCACGAACGTGTCGGCCTCGAAGTCGTACGCCACCAACAGCAAGCGGCTGGTGCCGGGCAGCGGGCTGCCGAGCGCGCCTACCTTCTCGTCCGAGACGTTCGCGAGCACCGCGTTGCCCTCGGTGGTCGCGTAGAACTCGAGCACGCCGGTGTCGAAGCGGTCCTCGAGCCGCTTCCAGATGTCGAGCCGCATCCCGGAGCCCGCGAACAGGCGCACCGGGTTCTTCTCGTCGCCGAGCGCAGGCGGCGCGTCCACGAGTGGGCGGCACATCTCGCCCGCGTAGAACACCACCGTGGCTCCGTAGCGGCGCACCTCGCTCCAGAACACGTCGGCCTTGAAGCCGTTCGAGAGCGCGAGCCGCGCGCCGCCCACGAGCGCACCGCCGACCGCGACCAACATGCCGGCCGCGTGGTGCAGCGGCATGCAGTTGTAGACAGTGTCCTTGGAGGTGAGCGTGCTCGCTGCGGCGGCGCCGTAGGCCGCGACGGCCCAGCGCCGGTTGGTGATGCGCGCCGCGCGCGGCTTCTCGTCCTTGCCGGCCGTGAACAAGATCAGCGCCAGGTCGCGCGCGCGACCCGGGTTCGGCTGGTACCAGGCCGGCAGCACGACCGCGTCCGGATCGATGCGCTCCATGTCGATCACGCCGTCGATCAGCGTGCGCTCCTGGCCGCCGCCGCCGAGCACGAGCACGGGTCCGGCGAAGGTCTCGCGCGCAAACTTCATGTGATCGGGATCGGTGACCAGGTGCTCGACCGCGCCGAGCTGCAGCGCTTGCTCCAGGCTGACGCGCTCGCCCTCGGGGCTGATCAACACCGCCACCGCGCCGACGCGGCTGACGGCCGCGACGACGGAGAGATAGGTCGGGCGCCCGCGCATCAACACGCCCACGCGCGTGCCCACCTTGACGTCGCACGAGATCAGCCCGCGCGTGATGTTGTCGACGCGCGTGTTGGCGTCCGCTTAGGTGTGCGCGCGGCCTTGCCACAGGAAGAACGACTGCTCGCCGATCTTGTCCGCCTGCTCGGCGAGCTCGCGGCCGACGCTGATCGGCGTGTCCTCCTCGATGCGCTCCAGGCGCGCCAGCCGCGGCAGCTGGTAGCGCACGTTGTCGAACATCTCGGTGAGCCGGTGGGTGGCGCTGCTGAGCGAGCGCTTGAGCACGTTGGCGGTGCCGCGCGCGGTGTCGAACAGCAGCTGCGCGTTGTACTCGACGTCCTCGAAGTTGGCCTCGATCACGTCTTCGATCAGCGACGGGCGCGGCGTGGCCTTGGGCGCTTCGTCGCCGGCGCGCAGCCCCGCCGGGATCGGACCCTTGTCCTCCAGCCAGCGCATCCACGCGATCACGGTGGGCCAGGTGTGCTTCAGCGCCACCGAGCCGACCACCAGGCCGAAGTGGCCGGTGCGCAGCGACGCCTCGTACGTCTTGGCGTGCGGCGCGGCCTCGCGGATCGCCTGCACCGAGGGCGCACGCGCGAACTCGTCGCGCTCGCCGTAGAAGTACAGGATCGGACACTGGATGTCGGCCAGCGTCAGGCTGCGGCCGTCGATCACGAAGCCGCCCTGGGTGAGCCGGTTGTCGACGACGAACTCCTCGAAGAACGTGCGCAGGGCAGGGCCCGGCCAGTACACGAAGCCCTCGCCGTGCAAGAAGCGGCGGCTGCTCTCGCCGCGCATCAGCGCTTCGCGATCATGCAGGTGCGAGACGAAGGAGAGCATCGACTTGAGCTCCTTGCGCGCGCTCAGCACGCGGAAGCCGATGCTGGAGAACGCGCCGGGCAGGCCCTCCATCGCTTGCAGCATCGAGCGCGTGGCGCCGCTCAGCGTGTCGATCACGCGCGTGGCCAGCTCGTCGCGCAGCATCAGGTTGCGGTGCAGATCCACCGGCGAGCCGAAGGTGATCAGCGACTTGATGTTCGCGCCGCGGCGGTAAGCCGCCACCTGGTAACAGAACATGCCGCCTTGGCTGTAGCCGGCCAAGTGCAGATCGTGGCCGGTCGCGTTGCGCACGTGCTCGATCGCCTGGTTCACGGCGCGCACGTGATCGTCGAGCGTGCGCGCGAGCCCGCCTTCCTCTTGCTCCGGGATGCCGAAGTCGATCACCCACACGTCGAGGCCTTGCGCCTCCAGCAAGCGCACGGCGCTGATCGGCGGGTCGATGTCGTAGATCTCGGGCGTCACCATCAGCGGCGGCACCAGCAGCAGCGGGTGGTCCGTGGTGCGGGTGGCGCCGGTGGTGCCGTAGTGGCGCAGCTTGTACATGCGCTCGCGACGCACGACCGTGTAGGGCGCGTGGACCTCGGGCGAGAGCCGACCGACGCGGGCGATCTCGAGGGCGTTCTGCGCGCCCTTGGTCAGGTTGTCCCAGAGCGAGGCGAAGCGGCCGCTACGTTCCGTCATGATCCTCGAGGAGACAGGTAGTACGTGGCGCTGGTTGCCGCCAGATCCGGTCGATAGTATCCGACGCCGGTGTCCGCGCTGACCATCACGCCGATCGGAGTCGTGCACTCCCCCTTTCGCGAGCGCGCCGATGCGCCTCGGCAGCCGCGCGCCGACGGCACGGGTGAGGCCGAGGGCACCGTGGAGCTGTTCGCGGGCCGCGGCTTCGAGGACGCCCTGAGCGACCTCGCGCTCTGGGATCACGTGTGGGTGGTGTTCTGGTTCGACCGCAACCGCGAGTTTCGGCCCAAGGTGCAGCCGCCGCGCAGCGACGTGAAGCGCGGGCTGTTCGCGACGCGCTCGCCGTACCGGCCCAACCCGATCGGCCTCAGCGCGCTGCGCTTGCTGGGCGTGGATGGCCTGGTGCTGCGCGTGAGCGGGCTCGACTTGCTCGACGGCACGCCGGTGCTCGACATCAAGCCCTACGTTCCCTACACGGATGCGATCCCGCACGCGAACCACGGCTGGCTCGACGCGGGCGAGCCCGGCGCGCCGGTGCGCGATCCGCGGCCCGCGTACGCGGTGCTGTTCTCGCCCCGGGCGCAAGAGCAGCTGACCTTCCTGCGCTCGCTCGAGGTCGAGCTGGAGGCGCCCCTCTCCTCCGCGCTCGCGCTCGGCCCCTCGCCGCACGCGTACCGCCGCATCAAGCAGGACGGCGACAAGCTACGCATCGCACTCAAAGACTGGCGCGCATGGTTTACGGTGCACGAGCGCGTGATCACGGTCGAGCGCCTCGGCTCCGGCTACCGAACGCGTGAGCTCGCCACCGCGCCGTCCGTCCACCAGGCCTTCGCCGCCCGCTTCCCTTGAGGTAGGCGCTGCCGAACGAGACCGAGAACGCGAGCTCGGCCGTCAGCGCGCCCACGGTCAACACGCTCTGCGTCAGCTCGCCGAACTCGCGCTCCTGATGCGGACCTGCGACCGAGCCGAGCAGTCCCGTCTCCAACGTCAGATAGACACGCCGAGCGGCCCGCACCGAGGCGCCAAAGTGCCCCCCGAGCGCGAGAAGTCCTCGGCCCTGGCGTGTGCCACTCTGCACGGGCCGATGAACACGTCTTAGGGCGCGAGGTGAAAGACCACCAGGGTCGGTAGCGCGAACGCGTGTATGGTTCGGTCCTGGCAGCAGTACTCGTCGAACAGGTCATCGAAGTCCTCCTCGACGTGGTAGTAGCGGTAGTGCGGCATCAGGAAGAGGCCCACGCGCTCGGAGTCCCAAGGCTGCCAGTTCAAGCCGGCTTCGGCGCCGACCAGTAAGAGGTCGCGACGCGGCATCACGAGCTTGAGGCGCGTCTCGACGCCGGCCCCGAGGCCCACGCGCGCGGCGACTTGAAGGCTCGGACCCGCTCGTTGCAGGTCGAACCCGGTGCCCGCCGAGCCGCGCACCGCCCCCTGCTGCAGCGGCCTCGGCTCCTGCAACGCCGACATCGAATAACAAGCCGCCAAGAGCGCCAGCGCTCCTACCCAACCCCGCACCACGCGAGAGTATCGCTATTCGACCCACCCGGGCAGCTCGAACGAGCTCTCGTCGACGCCGAAGAAGTCGCGCTCGACGCGGTTCAGGTTGGCGATATAGAGCGGTACCTGATCGGCCCGAAAGTCTATCGCCAGGTCCAGGGCGCTTCGGAAGCGGTCGACGAGCCGCATGTGAGGCACGTGCTCAAGGTCGATCATCGCCGAGATGTCGCTGACATCGTTGGCGCTGAAGCGCTTTAGCTTGCTGACGACGACGTCCACTACGTCGAGCACTTCGAGCTCGAAGTGCTGCAGCACGAGCGGATGCGCGTGGCATTGCGGGACCTGAGGAAGCAGCGGAAGACCGTTCGATACGATGTCGACGTACATGCGCAGCCGGTCGTACAGCTTGGAATCAGCGCCGGCGATTTCGCGTAGTCGTTTCTGGACCTCGGGGCCGAGCGCCAGTGTCTCCAGGATGTCGCTATCCTTGGTGCCGCGGACGTACGAGGTCTGCAGCATGAGCGCCGCCGAGCCGATCACGCGCAGTCGGATCTTCTCGGGCGCAGGCCAGCGCCAGGCGCCGTCGAGCTCGCGGAAGAAGCGTTCAATCAGCTGCACGGGCACCTCGCAGAGCGTCAGCAAAGTCGCCCGGTGTCAGCTCGCTGGCGATCGCCCAGCGTTGCGAGATCGGCGAAGCCTTCGCCTTGACTTGGGCGAGCGTCTTGCTGCTACGGATGCTCGTGTCGAGCACGTCGGCGCTGCGTTCGGCCAAGCGGTCGCGCAGCGGCTCGGCCCACTCGTCGATGAAATCACGCAGCACCACCAGCGCTCGACGGTACAGACGTTGATGAGCGCGATCAGCTTTGGGGAGGTCTTCGTCGATGGCGACGAGTGTGTTCTCGATCAACCAACCTAGCCGGTGCTCCAAGCCGAGTTCGCGGAGTGAAAGCGCCAAGCGCGGTAGCTGAAAAAGAGCGAGGTTCTCGACCAGAACCGGCGCGAGCGCTGTGAGTAGGCGCGGTGACTCGGGCGCGACGAGCACCTCGCGCAGCGCAGTCTCGGCCTCCCGCAACCTCTCGCTCGGGAGCACGTCGTCTCTCTCTCGCAGGTGGGCGGCCCCTAGTCGCGCGAGTGCATTCTGCACGCGCGCTTCCTGGTCCGGTCGTGCACTGACGAAGAAATCCGTCGTTACGTTGAACAGCGACAAGATGGCCAGGAACTGCTCGGCCGTGAAAGAGCCGGCGCCCCGTTCGATCTCGCTAAGCCGGTTCTGCGAGAGCCCGAGCTGATTGGCGAGCTCGGACTGCGTCCAGCGGCGAGCGAGACGCAGGTCGCGCACCTTCTTCGCGAGCTCGGTTTTATCCGGGAGGACGGCCATTTAGCGCAGTCTATATCGAAAACTCGATAGTGGCATCGAGTTTTCGATATGTCGCCATTTTGCTCTGTGATTACAAGAACGTACGGACTTGGACGCTGCTGATGCTCTCGCTGGCGCCAGCGACGTCGGAGACCACCACGATGGGGTCGCCCTCGTGCACGCGGTTGCGTACGCGCAGGCGCTCGAAGGCGGCGTGAATGGTCTTCTCGGGGTCGTTCGAGAAGTCGAGCCTGAGCGGCACGATCGAGCGGTAGAGCCAGAGCTTGCGGCGCGTGGTGCTCATGTTCGTGCAGGCGTAGATGATCGCCTTCTGCGGCCGGTAGCTGGCGACCAGCTGCGCCAGCGAGCCGCGGCGCGTGATCACCACGATCGCCGGCGAGTTGATCGCATCGGCCAGCCGACAGGCGCTGCGCGCGAGCTCGCCGCGGGTGCCCTCGCGAGCGCGCGCCAGGTAGAAGTTGTGGCCGGGCTCTTTCTCGGTCCTGCGCGCGATGCGGTCGAGCATCTGCACGCAGCGATCGGGGTACTTGCCCTGCGCGGTCTCGCCGCTGAGCATGATCGCGTCCGCCTGCTCGTAGACTGCGTTCGCGACGTCGGTCACCTCGGCGCGCGTGGGCGTGGGCGACTGGATCATCGACTCCAGCAAGTGCGTCGCCACGATCACCGGCTTGCCCGCGAGCGAGCACTTGCGCACGATCATGCGCTGGATGCGCGGCAGCTCCTCGATCGGCAGCTCGACGCCGAGATCACCGCGCGCGACCATCACTGCGTCCGTGACCTCCAGGATCGCGTCGAAGTTGTCGACGCCCTCCTGGTTCTCGATCTTGGCGATGATGCGCGCGTGGCCGCCCTTGGCCTGCACCAGCTCGCGCGCGTCGAGCACGTCTTGCGCCGAGCGCACGAACGACAGCGCGATGAAGTCGAGATCGTTCTCGACCGCGAACTCGATGTCCTTGCGATCCTTCTCGGTGATCGAGGGCAGGTTCACGCGCACGCCGGGCAGGTTCACGTGCTTGCGCGAGCCCAGCACGCCGCCGTCGAGCACGCGGCAGGTCAGGCGGCCGGCCGTGACCTCGAGCACCTCGAGGTTGATCAGCCCGTTGTCGACCGTGACCTTGTTGCCGACCTTGAGGTCCTTCACGAGGTCCGGGTAGTGCACGTGCACGCTCTTCTCCTCCGGGTTCTCGTCGGTGAGCACCGTGAAGGAGAAGATCTCGCCGACCTTCAAGTGGATGTTCTCTTTGATCTCGCCGGTGCGGATCTCGGGGCCCATGGTGTCGAGCAGGATCGAGATCGGGTGCTTGAGCGTGCGGTTCAAGCTCTGGATGCGCTGCACGATCATCAACGCCGACTTGTGCGTGCCGTGCGACATGTTGATGCGGGCGACGTTCATGCCGGCCACCGCCAGCTTCTCGATCATCTCCGAGCTGTCGCTCGCGGGACCGATCGTGCAGACGATCTTGGTGTGGCGAAAATCGCGTCGTTCCAGCGTTGCCATGGTGGAGGAGCTTGGCACCCCGGAAGGTCGCATGCCAACTTCGGCCACGTGACTATCGACGCTTCTCCGGTGCCGGCGGCGCCTTCGCGACAAGGACGTAAAATCCTCGTCACCGCCATCCTCGCGGTGTTCGTGTTCGCAGGGCTCTCGTTCCTGAGCGATGTGCGCGCTCTGGGCGATAGTTTGGCCACCTTCGAGTGGCGTATGCTCGCGATCGCCCTGGGGCTCGTGCTCGGGAACTACTTCCTGCGCTTCCTGCGCTGGCAGTACCTGCTGCACCGGCTCGGCGTCGTGGTCCCGGCCGGGACCAGCGGGCTCGTGTTTCTGTCCGGCTTCATCATGAGCGTCACGCCGGGAAAGATGGGCGAGGTCTTCAAGTCCCTGCTGCTCTGGGAATACCGGGGCATCAGCATCGCGCGTACGGCCTCGGTGGTGGTCGCCGAGCGGCTGCTCGACCTGGTGGCGCTGGTGGTGCTGGTGAGCCTCGGCAGCACGGCCTTCGAGCACGGTCGCGCGGTCGCGCTCGCGGGCGGGCTGCTGGTGTTCGGCATCGTGCTCGGCTGCACTGTGCGGCCGCTCGGCGAGTGGGGCCTCGGCTTGCTGGAGCGCATCAAGTTCACGGCCCGCTTCGTGCCCAAGGTCCGCGAGGCCTACGACGCACTACATGCCCTCACGCGCCCCGTGCCGTTCTTGATCGGTGGCCTGTACGCGCTGCTCGGCTGGGCGCTCGAGTGCCTCGCCACCTGGTACCTGGTGCAGGGCTTCCAGGGTGCGGTGATGGGCTGGGATGGCGCGACCTTCAGCTACGCGGCGGGCACGTTGGCTGGCGCACTCGCGATGCTCCCTGGTGGGCTCGGTGTCGCCGAGGTGGGCATGACTAGCCTGTTCAAAGCGGCCTCGCCCACACTCACGTCCGCGACGGCCGCCGCTGCGACGATCCTGGTGCGTCTGTCCACGCTCTGGTTCGGCGTCGCGCTCGGTGCGGTCGCGCTGTTCGTGTTGCGCACCACGCACACGAAGCATGCGGAGACTGACGCGCGCCCGTCAGCGTAAAGCGCGCGCTTGTATGCGCGTGCGGCACCTCGGATCCGTGCCGCGCACGAAAGTGAAGCACGCGTGGAAGGTGCCGTTGTGACTGCCATCGATTGGGCGGCAAGATCGTCTGCATGGCAGTACCGACCTCACCCAGCTGGCGCGCTGTTTCGTTCGCGCTCCTCTTGCTAGGAGTCGGTAATTCCAGCGCCGTGCATGCAGACGCAGGGGGCATCGCCGCGTCGGTCGGCATCACGTCTGCGGACGGAAGCGTGCGCACACGGACCGGAGTGCGGCTGTCGATCACGGCTGCACCCGGTGCGCCGGATCGTGTGGTCGCGATGGGTGCACCCGTGCAGGCGCGTATGGCGAGCGTGCGCGATTGCTTCGCCTCCGCGATGCTGCGCTCGCCCGGCGTCGAGGGCTTCGCCGAGTTCGAGCTCGAGTCGACCCGCGCCGGCGCACGCGTGCGCATCACCGCCAACGAGACCGGCGACTCCGAGCTGGCGTCGTGCATGCGGTCCTCGCTCTCGCGCGCGCAGTTCACGGCCGTGCCGCGCGGCTCCAGGGCGCGCGTGGGCCTGCTCCTGAGCAACCCGGTGGCGGCGCTCCAGCAGCGTATGCACGAGTCGCAGATGCGCGCCCAGGTCAAGGTGGCCGGCGGCCGCGCCGCGAGCGAAGGCGGCACCTCTGCGGGCGACATCAAGTTCCGCGTCACGGGCACCGCGCAGTCGGCCAAGACGATCGGCGCGCTGCAGACGGACATCAACGCCAACCTCGCGGGCCTGCTCGACTGCCGTCGCAAGGCATCGAAGCACGGCGAGGCCACCGGCAGTGTGGAGATGGAGCTGCACGTGCGCGCCGGCGAGATCGATCACGCCAACACCAAGTCGACCCTGCGCCGCGGCGCCCCGCAGTGCGTCGAGAGCTGGCTCAGCAAGCTCGACAGCAAGCGCCTCGCGGACGCCGACGTGCAGCTCGCGATCAATTTCGCCGGCCGCTGAGCTTCGCCGCTAGGCCTTCAGCTTGAGCTTCGCCTTGGCGAGCTTGAGGATGTGCTTGAAGTCTTCGTTGGTCACCGGCTGCACGCTGAGGCGCTGACCGCGCTTGATCACCAGCATCTCCGCCAGCGCGGGATCGAGCTTCAGCTCGTCCAGCGTCACCATGCGCGGGAACTTCTCCACGAAGGCCACCTCGACGCGGTCCCAGCGCGGCTCCTCGCGCTTGCTCTTGGCGTCGTAGTACTCGCTCTTCTTGTCGAACTGCGTGGGGTCCGGATAGGCCTCCTTGCAGATCCGCATCGCGCCCACCACACCCGGCGGCTGCACGCTCGAGTGGTAGAACAGCGCGAGGTCGCCCTCCTTCATCGTGCGCATGTGGTTGCGCGCGACGTAGTTGCGCACGCCTTCCCAGGTCCCGACTTGCTCCTTGGCGAGGGTGTCGATCGAGTACACGTCGGGCTCGGACTTCATCAACCAGGTCGCGATCGTTCGCTTGGCCACGGCACTCCTTACAGCACGTTCTCTCGTTGACCAAGCGGGAGGTGAGCCGTACAGCGGCCTCCCTGGTGCGTTCGTTTCTCCTGCTCCTGCTCAGCCTGCTCTGCGCCAGCCGCGTGCTCGCCCAGAGTGATGCCGGCGCGCCGCAGGTGACGGCGGGGGAACCCACGGTCGGCGGCGGCGACGTGAAGCTGCCCGAGCCCGGCGCCGAGTTCCGCTGGCAGGCGCCGCCCGAGGTCGGGACCTGCATCGGGGGCAGCTGCGGCATCGTGCCCCGCGCGCAGGTGTTTGGGCAGCCCGTTCCGGCGCCCTCGGGCAAGCCGCCCACCGTCGACCCACGCCAGCGCTTTGCGAACACGGGCGCTGTGCTCGGCCTGGTCAGCGCGGGCTTGGTGCTCGGCTCTTCGATCGCGATCGCCGTCGCCGATGACCTAGACAGTGAGCGCGTCACGCGCGGCGTCTGGGTCAGCTACTTCGCGGTGAGCACGGGGATCGTCGCGCTCTCGGCGCACCTCGGTCATCGTGCGCTCGGCGGCTCCAGCAGCAAGGCCGCGCGTGGCCTCGGCTGGACCGCGTTCGCGCTCGCGCTCGCGGATGGTGCGATCCTGTGGGCGGGCGCCTTCCAGGGCTACGAGGACGTGGACCTGCTCACGATCGGCGCGGGCGTGATCGGCGCCTGTGCCCTGTTGCCGCATGCGCTCGACGCGTACGTCGCGGGGCGCGGGCTACGCGCGCGCTCGATGGTCTCGTTGGAGCCGAGCGCGAGCGGACTGCGCGTCAGGTTCTGACTGTCAGAGCACGACCAGGTACTTGGTCTCGCAGCCGAGCAGGATCTTGACGTCGCTGTAGGTGGTCGCCTTGATCGCGTCGCAGGTGCTCGGGCAGGCCACGATCTGCGTCGGCGCGTCGTTGTTGTCGAAGTACCAGGCGGCGTCCTGGCACTTGTCCGCGCTGGGTACGCGACCGAGCGGGAGACTGCCGGCGCTCCCGTTCAGCGTCACGTTGACGCGCTCCTTGTCGAGCGTCTCGCCGGCGGCGGGCGTGGGCATCACCCACTGGCACTCGAGCGGGCGCTCGGTGGTCTTGGTGACGAGCTCGGTCTTGGTGGTGACGGTCTTCACGCTGTCGCGGATCTTGCCGAGCGCCACGGAGAGCTTGTCCGCGCCGCCCGAGACGTCGCACGCCCAGGCGTTCTTGGTGGTGTCGCAGTCGGCGGCGTTGCCTGCCTTGGCGATCCGGTCGAGCAGCGTGAAGTCCGCGCCCTGCAGACCGACCGCGAACGTCCGAACGCCGCTCTTGTCCCAGGCGTCCTTGGCGATCGCGACGATGGCATCGTCGTCCTGCTCACAGCTGATCTGGGGCCGTCCGTCCGTGACCAGCACGGCGATGCACTTCTCGTCGGCGTGCGCGGCCTGGAAGGTCTTGCAGAACGCGGTCGCGCCCTTGAGCGCGCCCTCCATGGGGGTGCCAAAGCCGCTCGCGCTCTGCCCGTCCAGGCTGCTCGCGATGCCGGCAGCGCGCGCGGGCAGGCGGCCCAGCGCGACCGACGGCGTGCTGTAGCCACCGCCACCGCACTCGCCGCCGCTGATCGGAAAGTACTGCAGGGCGACGTCGATGCCGGCCGAGCCGGAGTCGTTGACGAAGCTCTTGATCGCGGTGCGGGCCGGCGTCCAGAGGCTGCCCATGCTCTGCGAGCGATCGAACATCACGTACAGCGCAACCGGCGCGGGCGTCTCGGTGACGACCTCGACCTGCACCTCTTCGGTGACCACGACCTTCTCGGCCGCGACCGTGGTCGCCGCGCAGGCGTTGTCCTCGGTCAGCGCTCCGTCCGTCGTCGCGCTCGCGTCGTGGCGCACCACCGGCTTGCTGCCCGCGTCGTCCACCTTACCGTCGGCATCCACGCTGGCGGCATCGGCGGACTCTCCCGCGTCTCCCAGCTCGAGCGGAAGGTCGGGACCTTGGTTCGCCCCACCACCATCCGAGCCACAACCACACGCCAACGACGCCGTGAGCACCAAACAACCGAGCCCTGAACGCACCGTGATCCTCCTGGCGCATCAAAAACTGCGCACCTAGATCATGCGGAACGCAGCCGACTCACCACAACGGGCAAGCAGCCTTTCGCCACAACGTGTAAGAGCGCGCGCGATCCTTGCGATCACGCGCGCTCACGTTTGCGTACTCAGGAAGGCGCCGAGGCGACGGGGCGGCACAGCCCTCGACTCTGTGACACCCCGCCGCTCGACTAGCGATCGGTGCATGGAGGTCTTACGCACCGATCGTTTCCACACTCAACCGCCGGGGCACATCCCGGTGATCTTCTTGGTCTTGGCCGGCAGACTCTTGAGGAACGCGACCAGGTCGTCGAGCTCGCTGGCGGTGAACTCGTACCGCTGCATCAGCTGGCACAGATCGTCGCCTTCGTCGTCGACGCCGTCGGTGATCGCGGCCTTGATCTCGGCGTCGCTCCAGCTACCGATGCCGTTGGTCGTGTCGGGCGTGATGTTCGGGTAGAAGCCGAGGCCCGAGTAGTCCGCCTGGTGGCAGCTGACGCACACGTTCTCGTCGGCCAACGCCTTACCCCGCAGCGCAGCCGCGCTCAGGGAGCCGCCGGCGTCCGGAGTGGTGGAGCCGGCGTCGGTACCGGTGCTGGCGCCACTGTCGACGGCGGTGCTGCCGCTGTCGCGACCCGCGTCGCTGGTGGTCGCAGCATCCGCGGCTGGACCGGCGTCGAGCACGCTGCCGGCGTCCGGCGTGGGCGCCGGCGTGCCGTCATCGTCGCCCGAGTCGTCGCCGCAGCCCATCGCCAGCAGCATCATCGTGCTGGCGAAGATGCCGAAGCGGCGGAAGGGACGGCTGCCACGCAGCGCGAGCAGCGTGAGGCCGAGGATGAAGAACACGCCCGAGCTGGTGCGGTGCTCCTTGGAGCCCGCGATGCTGCAACCTTCGTCCGCATCGCGATCGTCGTCCGGGGTCCCGGCGTCGCCGCCGGTGGGGGGAAGGCCCGCGTCGACTCCGGTCGACGGCGTGCCCGCATCGATGCCGGGCACACCGGCGTCCTTCGAGGGCGGCGGCAGCACGCCGACCGTGATCTCGAAGCTGGGGGCGCTGCCGATCAGGCCGCCGTGATCGATCGCGCTCGGCGTGACCTTCACGACCGTGCCGTCGGCCTGAGCGGGGATGATGGCGCGGAAGATGTCGCCGCCGATGTACAGCGCCGGCTCGGTCTTCTTCTCGCCTTCGATCTCGTACTCCACCGAAGCCGATGCGACGTGCTCGCCCGTCTCGCTGGTGTACGCGTCGCTGATCGCGAAGCGGATCACGATCGGCGCGTCCGCCTTCGCGGCCGGCTTCTCGACGGCGCGGAACTTCGGCGGCGTCGTGTCCTTGGCGGACAGGCCGTAGCCGGAGTACAGGCGGTCGATCATCGGCGTGCCTTCGCCCTGACCGGTGACGACGTCGAGGAAGCCGTCGCCGTCGAAGTCCGCCGCGTCGATGCCGAGCGACGGGTCGTCGACCTCGGGGAAGGCGTTGGGCACGTAGTCGAACGTGCCATCGCCCTTGTTGACCATCAGCTTCTCTGCCTTGTAGGAGAGCGTGGCCGTGACCAGGTCGAAGTTGCCATCGCCGTTCACGTCAAGGCACTTGACGGCGTTGTCGTCACCGCCGGGCTCGCCCTTGATGCGCAGGGGCGTCTGGTCGCTGAAGAAGCCCTTGCCGTCGTTGATGTTGACCTGCGTGATGTACTGCCCACGGCGCACCACGCCGCCGGAGTTGTCGACCAGCAGATCGAGATCGCCGTCGCCGTCGATGTCGCACAGCTCCTGGTTGTACTGATACGGACCCTGCTTGGGTGGGTAGCCCGCGGTGCCGTCGGTGAAGACGAAGTTGCCGTCGTTGAAGAAGATGCGGCTCTGGCCGTTGCGCCCGATCACGAGCAAGTCGAGATCGAAGTCGCCGTCGATGTCCTGCATGTCGAGGTCGAGCGGGCCCGCGCCATACAGGTACGGCAGGATGATGCCGCCATCGGGGTAGAAGCCGGCGTCCGCGAAGCCAGTCGGGCGCGGGCCGGGCAGGGGCGGAGGCGTGGCGTTGAGCGGCAGGGCCGTGAACACACCCTTGCCGTCGTTCTTGTACAGACGAACGATGGACTCCGTCTTCGGAGAGCCACGGTTGTCCTGCCAGTCGCCGATCGCGAGATCCATGTCGCCGTCGCCATCGAGATCACCGAAGTGTGCCGAAGCAGCCTTCGAGCGCAGACCGGGGGTCATCGCGCCCGCATCGGGCGGCAGTGTGGAGGTTGCGACGCCGCCGTCGAGGCCGAGCATCTCGGACGGCAAGAGCGTGGCCGCCTTGTCCTCGAAGATGCCTGGCTTGGTCTGGATCCAGAGCTTGTCGAGATCGACGCCGTAGCCGCCCGGCTGATAGATGTCCTTGTCCCCGTCGCCATCGACGTCGGCGATGGCCACCTGACGCAGGCGCGAGGTCGCGCCGCCGAACGTGGTCTGGGTCGCGTCGCGGAAGCCACCCTTACCATCGTTCAAGTAGACCACCGACGGCTCTGCGGTGCCGACTTGGTAGTACCCGCCGCCGTTGGCGAACACGATGTCCATGTCGCCGTCGCCCTCGAGATCGGACACGACCAGGAAGCTCGTGTAGCAACCCTCGGACTCGGGATCGGCCGGGTCGTAACAGGGAGGCGTGGGGAAGTTCAGCTCGGTGGTGTCCTCGAAGTACGTGGACATGATCGGCGCCGAAGCGTCCAATCCACCGTCGAGCTTGATCGGCACGCTGGCATCCTGCGCCATCGCCGGAGCAACCAACGCCGTAGTAAGAATGGCGCCGAGAGTACGCGCAGGGGCCTGGACCTTACTGCGTAGGTTCGAAGGTCGAGATCGTTTCTTGTAGTACTTCATGTTCGGCACCATTCAGCGAGGGGTTGAAGCGAGACCGTTGAGGGAGAACGAGCCATCTGCGCTGCACGTGAGCTTCAGCGAGGGCGGAAGCGTTGCAGCAACCTGCTTGCAGGTGGTCGCGTAGCTGGCGGAGACGGGCGTGAGCATGGGGACTACACGCGTGTCGCGAGGGGTCAGACCCGCGAGCAAGTACTGCGGGGTCGAGACCAGCACACCGCAGATCTTGCGGAGGCTGCCCGCAGGGTCCGACAGCGAGTTGCCATCGGCGTCCAGCGTGGTGCCCAGGATCTCCTCCAGGGCGGGTCGCTCCAGGGTCTCGTCGATCGTCGCGCGTCCGAGCAGACGGTCCTTCAGCGCGATGATCAAGTCGCGGACGGTCCCGCGGTCCGGTGCGCTCACGTAGCTCGCGAGCTTGTCGATGAAGTCGGTGCCCGTGAAGCCCGGGATCTTCGCGCAGCTGCCGAAGCGGTTCTCCCAGCCGAGACGAGCCTGGAAGTCGAAGCCGCGGAAGCCGGGCTCCGAGTTCTTGTGGAAGAAGCCGACCTCACCCTGGAACTGACGCTCGGCCTGGATCAGCGCGCGCAG
>DASUME010000833.1:0-3313 GCA_036277895.1 Polyangiales bacterium | reverse complement strand
GACGATTCTGCGACCACACCTGATGCAGGGCTCGATGCGGGCTTCGACCGGCCCAGCCGCTACGAGACCACGTTGGTGCCGGCGAATTCGGAAGATGCGAGTGTCTTCCTCTCGGCGCCGCACGAGGTGAGCTTGCTGGACGTCGATGGCAACCCTCTCGTACCTCCAGTCACCACCACCAGCGGACCGCAGGGGCAGATCAGCATAGAACTGCCCGCCACCGCGGTCTCGCTCTACGTCATCGGCGTAGGTCCAGCCGATGAGCCGAGCTCGTCTGCGGATACCGTGGTCCTCAACACCGACTGGTGGGTCAAGGGCTCTCTGCTGCGGATCTCCACGCGCGGGCTCGAGGACGAATCTGCGAGGACGTCCGAGTTCACACCGCGCGCGGATCGTGCCGCGCTCGCGGGCAGCATCTTCTGGACGCAGAATCGCATGCGTCGCGGGAGCGTGGGCTGCGCGAAGGTCTACATCGACGGCGCGCTCGCCCCGGACGAGGACCAGGCCCAGCGCTACCTGGGGAACACGCCCCTCTTCTTGCCACTCTCGGTGCAACCCCAGACGACTCGCCTGGGCGCCTTCTACTTCGGCAACATAAGAATCGGTCTGCACACTATTCGTGTGTCGCTCGATGACGGCAGGAACTTCATCGGCCAGGCGAAGTTCACTGTGGGACGCCCGCGCAGCGGCGCAAGCAGCCCCACCAAGGTGATCCTCTACCAGATCAGCATCGATATCGAAGCTCCCTCGGACCCGACGCCCGCGACGTGTCCGTTTCCGGGCCAGTAGCCAGGCCTTCGGCGCCGACGTACTCGTCTGGCTTGGCACGAGCGGATCGGAGCAAGCGCTATCGATCGTTGCAGCCGTCGAAGCGGTGATCGGCAGCGCCGAGGTCCGCCCACTCGATGGGGCCATCGTCGAGACCGAAGCGCGCGTTCGTGAACTTCTCGAGATCGATCAAGCGGTCGGCGCTACCGCGGTTCCGTGTGCAGCAGCCGTCGCAGTCGCTGTCACTGCAGGTGTCGATCGCGGTGACGATCATGGTCTTGCCACCTGCCCGCACGCACAGGTTGTGAAGCTCGAGTCCCTGCAACGGAAACACCGAGGCGACGTCGTGCGCCGCGACCCAGCTCTCCGGCATCGTGTTCTCGCACGCCTGAAACTGCCCGAGGTACTCGCACCCGTTGTACTTCACGCACTCGTCGCTGCCGGGCGCCGGATACGACTCGTAGTTGGTCTTCGCGGCGCTCTTCCAGACCAAGCCCGGCTGATCGCACCCCTGGGCTTGCGAAGGGGCTTCGGCGTCGTGCCGCTCGGGATCAGCTTCTGTCGCGTGGCAGGCCGCCAACAGTACGGTCGCGCATCCCAAAGCTCTCGGCGGTAGCGACATGCGATCGAACGATAGCAGCCTGACCCGTTTCGGGAGCGATCAGGCGCGGCGGCGCACGCCGAGATCACGAACGGTATGTAGCCCACACGCAGCGCGCGGAAGAAAGCGCAGCGCTTCGCGCGTCGGTCTCGACCTGGTGGCGCCCCCCTGCGTGTGGCGATAGGTTCGCGCGTGGTGACACTCTTCGGCATCGCAGGAATACTCGCCGGCATCTGGTGCTTGATTGCGGCGGGAGAGCAAGACAAACACAAGGCGCCGCCGCCGACGATCACCATCCACGCGCCGCCGCCGCCGGCGCGCACGTCTGGCTTCGTACTCATTGGTGGAGCTGCGCTCGTCGCAGGTGGGGTCGCCCTCGTCGGCCCGACTGAGCTCGCGATTCGAACGATGGCGGGCGCGACAGACATCTACGAGGCGTGGCGCTACCCGAAGACCTGGTGCCTGGTCGATCGCGCCGACCGAGAGATCTTCGCATGCACGGCGATGTATCGAGAGTGCCGGGAGCAGGAGGACAACAGGACGGAGTGCATCGAACACGCATCCCCCAGCTGGCGTGCGACCTGCGCATGGGTCGAACACAGATACGGCCGCCCGGGACGCGTGTGCTGGGACGACAAGAGCGCGTGCAGGAGCCTGAGCTCGAGTGAGCGGCGCAGCTGTCGAGACCAGGTCGTCTACCGCACGGAGTTTCGCGCTGCGTACTGAGGTTGCCGGGCTCGCGCCCGACCGGTTCTCAGTGATCGCCGTCGTAGAAGAACTGCTCGCGGGCGATCTTGTCTCCCGCGACCCAGTAGACGGCGAGCTCCTCGAGCTTGGTCTTCTCGCCGGTCGCCTTGCGCGTGACCTCGAAGACGAAGCGGGTCGCGAACTGGTTGGGTCCGTTGAAGAACGGGCCCGTCACGACCTGGCTGTGAATCTCGTTGGCCGCTGCCCAGAGCTCGGACTTCTTGATGACCGCGGCCTGTCCGCTCGTCTCCGTGCCGTCTCCCTCCACAGAAACGATGTCGGGCGTGTACATCGTGTGCATCAGGTCGAAGTTCTTGCCCTGGTTACACAGCTCGACCAACTTCGCCGCTACGGTTCTGACGCTCATGTCGCGATCCTTTCGGACGTCACCCAGTGCTCGAGCCTTCGAGGCCGTCCCGGGCCGTCTCACCACAGTCGTCATACTGTGCAGGGGCGTTAGCGACCAGGCCACGTACAGCGCGCGGCACGCTGCACGACGTCGCGGCGCTGCTCTCGCGCTGAGCGCTCGGCGCGCGAGATCAGAAGATCCCGAACACGCCGCCCCAGCCGAAGAGTCCCGTCGGTGCGGGGCTGCCGCTCGCGGCCCCGCCGCCCAGGCCCCAGCTGAGCCAGGGCACGCCAGGCAAGAATCCGGTGGCGGGCGGTACACCCGAGCCAAGACCAGCCACGACCTCATCGAGCGCCGCGTCGTCGATATTGCCCAGTTTCGTCTGCTCCAGTGTGTCCATGACAGCTCCTCACCTTGGCTACTACCGTGAGGCGGAGCGTCCCTGTGAATCGTCGCCGTGTCCAGGACTGTTTGAAGGCGTTCACCGGACGCAACTGCAAATTTGGTAGCTTGGCTCGGGGTGACACGCGCGGACGCGGTGCGGTCTGAGAGATAGTGCTTCAGCATGCAAAACGAAGCGAGTGGGTCGCTCTGACGCGCATGCACACCAAGCCCAGGGGACGAGCCGATGAAGCAACTCGACATGGATGAAGCACTGCGCGTCCAGCGCACGGTGCAGCAGGCATGGTTGTCGATTCCGGGTGTCGTCGGGATCGACGTCGCTCTCGTGGAGGTTCGGCCTGGCGTGCGAGCGCCTGCGCTTCGCGTCTTCGTATCGTCGCGCGACCGTGCGGGCGTGAAGGAACTTCCCGCCGAGCTCGACGGGGTACCGGTCGTGATCATCGAGC
>DASUME010000832.1:0-4390 GCA_036277895.1 Polyangiales bacterium | reverse complement strand
CTGCGTCGCACAGCCTGCTTCAGCGAGGCCTCGGCGAGCTGATAGTTCGGCCAGTACGCGGCGGTCGTCGCACGAAGTGCTTTCGCCCACGTTCGCGCGCGCTCTTCCAGTTCGCTCACAGACTTCTTGAAATCTTCGTTCTGTGCAGCATGTGCGCGAGCTGCAGCTCGCCGCGCACGGGCTGCCTTAAGCTGCTGGCGCAGAGCGATGGATTCCCCTTTCATCTGCGCACTCGGCTTTTTGGAGAGGCGCCGCAAGTCGAGAAGCTGCTCTTGCGCGAGGTGCATCCGTTCTACGAGCATTGCTACCTCGCCGTCTGCGTCCTCCAGCTCAGTCGGCGCGAGGCTACTTCGTAGCTTGCGATACTCCTCGCGTTTGCAGCGCTGTAGAGCAATGAGGTCGTTGTAGTACCGATGGGCGGCGTGCATTTGCCGCCGCACGCCCTCTTCGCCGATTATCGGAGGCAGGCACCCGTACTTGACTACGAGCAGCGCGGGTTGCTTCGTTGATGCGGAGACTGGTCGCTTGCGCGGAGCCCGAGTCATGGGGTGAAGCGTTAGCACGTCGCGTCGCTTCCGTGCTGGCGACGCGTTCGGTGGTGTTGTCTCTCGCGGAATCCCACCGCTTGAGCACCGTGGCTCTGTCGTGACGCCACGGCGTTATTCGCTCGGATTAGGCTGCCGCTTTCTGCTGGATGAGTCAGTGACGGAAAGCGAGAGGCCGGGCGGCGGCGCGAGAGCGCAGCGACCCGGCCTCTTGGCTGGTTGGCGTCAGGAGACTTCTTGCAGCGCGGCGGCGACGTGCTCGGTGGTGACGGTCTTGGCCTTGGCGATCGCGGCGGCGAGCGAGTGGTGCGCGAGGTTGTTGGCCTTGAGAGGCAGGCCGCTGGAGGCCTGGTAGATCGCCTCCACCGTGGGTGGCTCGAAGAGCGGCAGCTCCGAGCCGGCGAGCTTGAGGCGGTGCGCGAGATAGGCTCCCCATTTCGTCGCGCGCGATGCCGCGTACGTTGGCGCGGACGACGATGCGCTGGGCCAGCGCGTCGAGCGCGGTTCGACGAATTGGGCTGCCGCGGCGCGCGAAGCGCTGCGAAAAGACCTCGAGAGCGGCGCGTTGTTTGTATTTGCAAACAAGCGCGGACACCGCGTGAAAATCCTTTGGTGGGACCGTACGGGGTACTGCCTTTTGCAAAAGCGGCTCGAATGGGGAGCATTTCGTTTGCCTCGTGCACTCGACGCAAATGCGACGAGCGTCGCGATCGACGTAGCCGAGCTGGAGCACGTAGCCGCCATGCATCTGCAGCAGCTCTCCAGCTTCCACCGTTTCTCCATCGCTGTCAGCTCAGCCATCGCTTTCGCCTCGCGCAGTGCATGCCACCTCGCCAAAGCGAAAACGCTTCAGGCGAACTGGACGTCGCGCTTCCGCTTGCTCAGAACCCCAGCTTCTCGCTTGCGGGCTTCTCCCACTTCTTCGCCCGCCGGTGGTAGCGCTGCACCATGGCGATGCTCTGGTGGCCGGTCTGATCCATGATCGCAGCGTCGTCGGCGCCATGCTTCTTGGCTTCGGTGACGAAGCCGGCTCGCAGCGAGTGGCCGGCGATGTCGTCCACGGGGATGCCGGCGGCCGCGGCCGCGCGCTTGAGCACGAGCGCCACCGACTGCGCGCTGAGCCGCCTCGGACTGACGTTGCCGTGACGATCGACGCTCCGGAACACGGGCCCGTCCTCGATGCGGGCGAGCTTGAGCCAATCGCGTACAGCGCGCACCGCGCAAGTCGAGGCGTCGCTGCCGCGAGAAATGACCTTCGTGAGCCCTCTGCCTTCCTGGTCGGTCTTGCTGCGGCGCACACGGGCTTCGAGCCCACGGCGAACGAACGCGAGGTCGCTGACGTCGAGCGCGACGAGCTCGCCGCGACGGAACGCGCCGCTGAAGCCAAGCCCGATCAGCGCCCGGTCGCGGACGCCGAGGAGCCCCGACGGAAGAACCTCGTACATCGCACGGATCTGGTCGGCGTCGAGCGGATGCTTCTGGTTCTGCGCGGCGCCGAGGCGTCGTCGGATGCCTTGCCAGGCCTTCTTCACCAGCGGCGTGGCGCACGGCGAGGCATGTCCGGTTTCGTGGTGGTGGTACGTGATGGCGGCTTGGGCTTGCTTGAGCGTGGCGAGCGCGAGGCCGGCGTTGGCGCATGCGGTCAGGTACAGCGCGACCGTCCCTGGGCCCGCTGGGACCGCGCCGAGGGCCTTCGTCAGGCACCAGGCCTGAAACTGGTGCCACTGCTTGGCGTAGGCGAGCTTCGTGTTGTCGGCCTTCGCGTCGTCGCTGTACTGCTCGAGCGACGCCTGGAGGGCCGCGAGCTCGGGCATCGCGTCCTGCGCGTGAGGCTGGGGGGTGAGGGGAGCCGACTCGTCCCCTCCCGGGTCCTGACTAGCGATAACCACCATTATCGCTAGTCAGCCAGATGCGAGCAGGGCGGTCCAGAAAGCCGCGCGCAGGCCCCTACGTGCCCCGGTGAAGGCGTGGTTCGTCTACTGACGACGCGTTTGCCGCGATGCGGAAGCGCCGGAAGTCGGCTTCCGCAGCTCTTCCTGGCGCCTGCGCTGAGCGGCCACACGTCGCCGTCGCTGCCTCTCGAGAGTCGCGTACGCCTCCTCCGAGTGTACGCCGCGAAGGTGCCTGCAAGCGCGAGGCCGCCGCCGAATCGCAGGCTGAAGACCGCGTAGCACAGGACATTGCCCACCAGGGCGAGGGCGCACGTGGCAGCGACGCCCACGCTTACTGAGCGCATGAGCCGCAACTCATCACCAAGTTCGCTATTCATCGTCGCGCTCCTCGTTGGCGAGATTGTCGAAGCGGACGTGCTCGTTGAAGAAGCGAACTTTGACAGTGCCAGTGGGTCCCGATCGCTGCTTGCCCACGATGATCTCGGCCACGCCGCGGGCCTCAGACTCCTTGTCGTAGACTTCGTCACGGTAGACGAACCAGATGGTGTCTGCGTCCTGCTCGATGGCGCCCGATTCGCGGAGGTCGCTGAGCTGTGGGCGCTTGTCTTTGTTGCTGCGGGACTCGACGCCGCGGTTGAGCTGCGACAGGGCGATGACCGGGATGTTCAGTTCCTTGGCCAGGGCCTTCAGCGACCTGCTGATCTCGCTGATCTCCTGCTCGCGGCTGTCGTTTTTGGATCCGGATCGCATCAGCTGAAGATAGTCGACGATGATCAACGCGAGGCCGTGCTCCGCCATCAGCCTGCGCGCCTTCGCACGCAGCTCGAGCAGCGTCAGCGCTGCGGAGTCGTCGATGAAGAGCGGCAAGTCGCTCAGGTACCCGGCGGCCTGCGCGAGCCGCCCCCAGTCCTCGCCGTTGAGCTGACCGATGCGAAGCTTCTGAGCATCGACGCGCGCTTCGCTCGCCAGCATGCGTCCGAACAGTTCGTCCTTGGGCATCTCGAGGGAGAACACACCGACCGTGGCCGGCATGTCCGTACCGACCCTCGACGCGGCGGCGTTGACGGCGATGTTCATCGCGAGCGCGGTCTTGCCCATGCCGGGCCGCCCCGCGACGATGATGAGGTTGCCGGGGTGCATGCCGGCGGTGAGCGTGTCGAGGCGCGAGAAGCCCGTCCGCAACCCTGCGATGCGCTGCCCTGCGCGTGCGAGCTCCTGCAAGCGCTCAAAAGAGCGAAGTGCGATGTTGCGCGCGGGCTCCATCGTCGACCGCAGGTGCTGTCGCGCCGCGTCGAACACCGATTTTTCCGCCGCCGCCGCATACTCCTGCGCGCTGCCGTAGTCCCCGTAGCCGCGCGCCGACAGCGTCTGCCCGGCCGTAATCACACGGCGGACGAGCGCCTTCTCGCGAACCAGCTCGGCGTACGCGCGCACGTTCTCCGGCGCCGGGATGGTATCGGTCAGCGCGAGAACGTACTCGTCGCCTCCGACGCTCTGCAGCTTGTTCGCGCGCTGGAGTGAATCCCGAAGCGTCACGGTGTCGGCGGGTGTCTTGGCGCGGTGCAAGTCGAGAATGGTGTCGAAGATCGACCCGTTGGCGTCGCTGTAAAAGTCTTCGGCCTTGACCAGATCGACGACGGTGTCGATGAGGTCGTTCGCCAACAAGATCCCGCCGAGGATCCCGCGCTCCGCATCGAGAGCGTTTGGAGGTACGCGGTTGTCCATTAGTGCCTCGTCCCGTTGGGGCCCTCGGTCTCGTCGGTGATCCGCAATGGCTCTGGATGTGTCTGTTGCTGGCGAAGCTGGGCGTTCGCGTGGCCGCCAGAGCGAAGAACCAGCAGCAGCAATAGATAGTGGCAGAGCATGCCCAGCCCGCCCTCGAAGGCAATCCTGCCCAATACGCGCAAGGTTTCATCCGTGAACGGCGGCAGCTCGAATGGCAGCGGATTAGGC
>DASUME010000831.1:0-9310 GCA_036277895.1 Polyangiales bacterium | reverse complement strand
TCTGCGGCGAGAGCTGATTCAGCGAGTTTCTCGCGCGAAACGTGGCGAGACGCGACAAGACCACGCTCGTGCGGGCGCCCTTCGACTCCCGGCGCCTCCACCATTCTCGCCTCCGCCTAGCGCTGTGATGTCAGTGTCTTCGCGAGGTCATTCACGACTGTAGTAAGCAGGCTGTAGTAAGTGAGGGAGGCGCCTTCTACGCGACCTTCAACGTTCTGCCGTTCTGCCTACGCGACCTTCAACGTCGGCGTCGCCCCGAGCACGATGAGCGCCCGGAGAAGCGCTTCGAGACTGGTCTGTGGATCACCGGCTTCCATCGCAGCGACGCGTGGCTGACTGGTGCCGAGCATCTTTGCGAGCTGCGCCTGCGTCACTTTGCGGGCGGCGCGACGTTCGCGCAGCTCGCCGACCAACTGGATCTTGAGATCGATCAGGCGCACTTCCGCATCGCTGAGACCGAGGAACTCCTGAACGGTTGCGACACGACCACCCATCTTCGCGAGGTTCTTGCGCTGCTTTGCGTCCATGGTCATGTCCCCTGATCGAATGCGCGAAGGCGCTTTCGACACGTGTCGATGACCGTCTTTGGAGTCGCCTGCGTTTTCTTGCTGAAGACTTCGACCACCACGATGGCCTTGGCTCGATGCGATACACGAGCCGCCAGGTCACGGTCTCGTCCTGAACGCGCAGCTCATGGCAGCGCGCGCCGATCGACGGCATCGGACGGGAGCGCGGAAGTGACAACGATTCACCAGCCTGCAGCTGGCGGCGCAAATAGCCAACCTCAAGGCGCGCAGCCGATGTAAGGGGAGGCGTCTTGAGCGTGGCTCCGCTCAAGAACACGAGCGGCTTGTGCGTAGGCGACACGGCCAAACATACCGCATCCGGTATACTTCGACAAGCAGCGGGTGACGACAACCGCTCTCCCGTGGTCTGCCGCACGATGCAGTGACACCGCCCGCGCCCCGCTTACGGCCGAGTGCTCCGCCAGGCCTCAATCAAGGCACGTGCACGAGTCACGTCGCCTTGGTGCAGCAAATCCGCTAGCGCGTCGAGCAACGACTCCACTACGCGCATCTCGGGGGCTGAGTGCGTCTCGACGGACGAGCGCGCCCTTGGCCATCGGCTGCGCGGCTTGTTGCAGCGCCGCCCAGCGCTTGAGCTCGCGGAACGTCTGAACGGTCGCAGCCTTGAAGCAGCGCAGCGTTTGCTCCATGCGCAGACGCGAGCTCGCTCTGGGACATGCGCTGCATCGGGTCCGCGTATCGTGCGCACGACCTCCGCGATGCTGTTGGGTAGCCTCGGCGCGCTCGAGCTCAGCCTGCGACGCTGGCCAAGGTGTCAGCCCTGACGGGCTACGCGTCGGAAGCCTCGTTCAGCCACGCCTTTCGCCGTGGAGCGGCGTCGCGCCGGGTGCGGGGCGCCGGAAGCTGAAGGCACCGGCCTAGCGACGCGAGCGATGAGCGGCTTCGTCGACCACGTCGGCGAGCAGCGAGCGAAGCGTGGCCGTCGACGAGAGGGCCGTCTCGTAGCGCTCGTCGTAGGGCGGCTTGATGCGGGTATCGAGGCTCAGCACACCCTCGAGGGCGCGCGCGACTTCGTTTACCTCGGCGGCGAGCTCGGCGCTGTCGAGCTTGGTCTCGAGCAGCAACGTGCGCAGCTGCCGTGGGGAGAGCTGCGCCTCGTACAGGGCGTCGAGCGCATCGAGCAGCTGGTGGACGGCGTGGTGGTCGTGCTCGGTCATGGCTCGACGGGCTGCCAGAGCTCCACGCGGTTGCCGTCGCAGTCCTTGATCCAGGCGAAGCGGCCGTAGCTCTCGTTCATGCGCTTGGGGTCGATCCAGACGCCCGCGGCCGCGAGGTTCTCGAGCAGCGCGTCGAGGTCGTCGACGCGGTAGTTGATCATCACGGACTGCGCTCGGTCGCCGAAGTACGTGGTGTCGACGGGAAAGGCGTTCCACGCAGTCATGCCCGCTTCGTCGTTCCACGCGAAGGTCGCGCCGTACTCGCCGACCTCGACGCCCAGGTGCTTCGCGTACCACGCGCCGAGCGCCTTCGGGTCCGCGCTCCGCAGGAACACGCCCCCCACGCCAGTGACCCTCGCCATGCCTCGCCTCCTCGCACAGCTCTAGCTCGCGCGCAGGCCCGGTTCACCTGACGATTCGTAGCGGCGCAGCAGCTCCAAGTAGATTTGCGCTTGGGCGCCAACGAATCAAAACTAGTCGGCGCGATCGGAGGCACCGATGGAGGCAAGGGACGTGCAGGTCGACGGCTGCCGCGTGCGCTACGTCGAGGCTGGACGTGGCGAGCCCGTGTTGTTGCTGCATGGCTATCCGCAGAACCATCGGTGCTGGCGCCATCAGATCCCGGCCCTGGCCGCGAGCTATCGCGTGATCGCGCCGGACTGGTTCGGCTTCGGCGCCTCGGAGCGCAGGCTCGACGTCGCGCCGACGTACGAGCTCGAGTCCGAGCGCATCGGCAAGTTTGCGCAGGCCGTCGGGGCGCCTCGGTTCAACTTGATCGCGCACGACTACGGCGGCTACCTCGGGCTCGGGTATACGCAGCGTCGTCCGGAGACGGTGCTGCGCTTGGCGCTGCTCAACTCCCGCGCGCACCGCGACTTCTCGCCGCGTTTCCATCGTTACTCGAAGCGCCAGCACTGGGTGGCCCGCCACGCGATCACGCGTGCACTCGCGAGCCACGCGCCGCTCCACGCGATGCACCGGCGGGGCCTGGAGCGCTACGTGCGGCGCGGCTGTTTCTCCGATGCGCTGCGCAAAGACTACGTCGCGTGGCTCGACACGCCGGAGGGACGGCGCTTCTTCTTTCACTTCTTCGAGTTCTACCAGGTCGACGCGCCGCCCGCGCTCGCGGCCAACCTGGCGCGCATCCGCTGCCCCACCGCGATCATCTACGGCGACCGCGACGCGTACGTGCCGTTCGACACAGCGCGGGAGCTGGCCGCGGGCATCCCGTCCGCCACGCTCACTCGGCTCGAGGGCGTGAGCCACTACTCGATGGAAGAGCGACCCGAGGCCGTCACCCTCGCGCTGCAGGAGCTGCTCGCGCGTGCGACCTGATGTCAGCGCACGAGTCGGAGGCGCGGGGGGAGCAGGGGGGTGAGCGCTTCGCGGAGCTCGCGGGTTAGCTCTCGTTGGCCGTGTAGGGCGAGCTCGATGCCTTCGTTGCCGAGGGCTTCGCGGGCGGCGCGTAGCAAGTGCTCGGCGACGACGATGTGGGCGGCCACCAGCGACTGCAGCTCGCGCTCGAACACGTCGAGCTCCGCACCGCGTGTGCTCAGGTGCGCGAGCAGCTCGGTGCGCGGGATCTGCTGCTCGGTGTTCGCGTGCTTGATGGTCCACGCCGGCGCCGCTGCGCGCCACGTGAGCTGGAGCTCTCCGCCGCGGGCAGGCAGCACGCAGAACAGCTGTTTGTCGAACGAGTGTTCGTAGAGGAAGTCGAGCAGGTGTTGCATCGCGGCCGGATGCGCTTCGGGGGGATGCGGATCCACAGCTGATCTGTCACGCGCCTGCTGCGTCCGCCTTGACCGCGGCCTGCGCGCTTTACCGCTCGCGCGACCAGCGGTCAGCGAATCGGCGAGCGCGCATACACACTCAGTATGCGAAGGGGAACGCGCAGCCCTGGCAACCCTTGCCGCCGTTGCAGGTGAGGCAGTCGGACGGGTTGAAGATGAACATGTCGAACGGATCGAAGCAGAGCAGCTGCAGGTCCTTGCACGGGCCGCTCTTGTCGCCGGGGGCGCCGGCGCTGCCGCCCGCGTCGGGCTTCGCCGTGGAGCCGGCGTCGTTGGGGGGGAACAGGTCGGGGAGCTGGAAGCCGCCGCCCGCGTCCTTCGCGCCCGCGTCGACGCCCTTGCCTGCGTCCGCGGTCTGCGTGGTGCCGGCGTCCTTGGGATCGCGGGTCGTGGCGCCGCTGTCCTTGACCTCGGTCTTGCCCGCGTCCTGGACGCTGCTGGACGCGCCAGAGTCTTTGCCACCGTTGCTGGCGACGGTGGCGTCCTTCTTCCCGCCCGTGGGCGGCGGGTCGTCGGTCTTGTCCTCGTCGGTCGCCCCGGTCTCGTCCGTGGTGTCATCGACGGTGTCCTTCGATCCCGACTGCGCGCACCCGAAGACGATCAGGAAAAACCCGAAAACGAGCGAAGATCTCAAGAAAGCCATGTGCGGACTGTGCGCCAGGCCCAACGCCGTAGCTAGAACCCAGGAGTCCTCTGCATTTGCCTCCAGGACTAGATCGAACCACCCTCCAGTCCACAAACGTCATGATGGACTGGCTGCGTGAGCGGCTAGCGAGTGGCTTCGTAGACGGCGATCGTGCGCGTGCCGGCTTCGACCTCGATCGTCCACTTGGCGAGCGACACGCGCCAGCCGCTGGCCTCCATCGCCTCCAACATGGGCAGGCTCTGCGCGCGCAGCGGATCGGAGAACAGCACGCTGCCGCCGGGCGCGAGGTAGCGTTCGCAGATCGCGCGCAGGCGGTCGTGCATGGTCGTCACGTACAGCACGTCCGAGCCGAGGATCACGTCGAACGGCTGGTCGCTCTCGAAGCTCTCCCAGTCCGCCTCGCGCAGCTCGACGTCGCTCACGCGGTTGCGCGTCTTGTTCAGCCCACAGACGTGCACCGCGACCTCGCTGCGATCGATCTGAAGGACGTGCGCACCGAGCGACCCCGCGACGATGCCCGGGATGCCCGTGCCGGCGCCGAGCTCCAGGACACGCTTGCCGGGCAGCGCTTCGGCGCGCGACAACACCTCGTGTGCGAGCGCGATCGACGCGGGCCACAACATCACGCCGTAGGGGAGCCGGTCGCGCTCCTGAGCGAGGTACTGGTTCTCCTGCGCGGCGGTGAAGACTGCGCCGGTGTGCAGGAAGGACCACGCGCGACCCGCGAGCGAGAGATGGTACTCGTGCAGTGCGAAGTCGCCGATCGAGGTTTGCAGGCGGGGAGAGGTCACGGCTCGCGCTCTTAGTGCAGCCTCGGCGGGGCCGCGAGCGCTTTCAGGGCGCGCAGACGGCCCGTTCGATCTCGTCGATGCCGCCGTAGTAGGCGTCGCGGAGCCCGGCCCACACGGACAGCATGGTCTCGAGCATGCGCGCGCTCACGCGCGAGGTGACTGCTTCTCGCTTCATGAGTGAGTTGTACGGGGTGAATCGTCAGCGTCTTCCCTAAAAATCACCTCGAGCGCCCCCTAGAGAGGGGATAGCTCACACGGAGCGGCTTTCGCCTGTGATCTTGGTGCTTATTTGCGCCGTCGCCCGAGCCGGACCGCTACTGGGCGTGCCTCATCCGGGGTCACTGGGGTGTAGATCACCAAACGGATCCCGTGGGTCACGCCGTGGTTGCGCACTTCGCCGTACGACCCGATGCGGCGGAAGCCCTCGCTGAGCTCGTGCAGCTCGGCGACCAGCGCGTGCGACGCGGGCTCGCTCGCGGACATGCGCGCGCACTGCTTCGGCTGAGCTTCACCAGGGTAGACGTTCGCCGTTCTGGTGCCAGAAGCCGCCGCTGGTCGCGAGGCTGAGCGCGTCGATGCGCGCGAGCAATCCCCTGGCGGCCTCGTCGGGCTCGATCTGCCCCTGAAAGCCGATCATGCCCGTGCTCACCATGCCGGGGTGCAAGATGGCGAGCGCGATGCCGTGCTTCTTCAGCTCGAGCGCGAGCGTGCTGCTCGCCATGTTGAGCGCGGCCTTGCTCATGCGGTAGCCGTAGGCGGCGCCCGAGCCGTTGTCGGTGATCGAGCCCATACGGCTGGTGATCATGGCGACCTTCGCGCCCTCCACGAGCGAGCCGCGCAGCGCCTGCGTGACGCGCAGCGGCCCGAGTGCGTTGACCTCGAGCTGCTCGCGCACGGCCTCGAAGTCGAGCGTGTCCAGGTTGTCGTCCCAGCGCAGGATGCCGGCGTTGTTGATCAGCAGCTCGATGCGGCGGGTGCCGACCGCGTCGCGCAGCGTGGCCACGCCGTCGTCACGCGCCACGTCTGCCCCGGCGACCACCTCGACGCCCAGCGCATCGAGCTCGGGCGACGACGTGCGGCAGGCGGCGATGACCTGCCGTCCGCGCTCCTTCAGGAGCGTACAAAGTGCGAGCCCGATGCCGCGGTTGGCTCCGGTGATGACCGTCGTTTGCATGCGTTTGGTCATGCTGCGTTTGGGCCGTGACGGCAAGTCGTGTCGAGGCGGGGTGGCGTGCTGTCGCGATGTGCCTCGCGGCGAGCGCGAGCGCGACGCGGCGACCAAGCCTGCTTGCGGACTGATGCGGCATCCGTCGAACGCCTACGCAGACAGATGGTTCTGCATGCGCGCGAACGCTCGCCCTCTGCGTGCGAGCGGCCCGCATGGTGCAGGCAGCGGGTGCAAGGAGATGCGCGATGCTGCGATTCGCTTGGTGGTTGAATCTTGGGATCGGCCTGCTCACGGCCGACAGCGCGGCCGAGGACCTCGCGTTCTGTTCGTGTGAGGTCGCGCCATGTGAAGACGAGGCCGAGTCTGCGTGCGTGACGTTCGACGAGGCGGCGGACCGCGCCGCGCAGCCGAACAGCGGCATCTACAAGGTCACCACCGGCCAGGATGGCGGCGGCGCCGTGAACGCGAGCGCCGCCAACGCCAACGCGATCTGTCAGCACGGCACCTGCTACGTGAAGGGCGATGGACAGGTGGATCTCGCGGCGTACGGCCACCAGACGGTGTTCTTCGGCTGGAGCGGCTGCAGCGACAGCACCGCGCCGCACCTCACGCTCGGGCCGCTCAGCGCGAACGCAGCGTGCGCGGCGCACTTTGGACCCGGCCTGATCCGCGCGAGCGGGATCACGGCGGGACGCGACGACGGCGCCACGGTGCAGATCGCGGGCAGCTGCAGCGGCAGCGCGCACTGCTCGTTCTTGAACGGCGGCTCGGTGACGCTGACCGCGCCCGCGAGCGACGCGCGCTTCGCGTTCACGGGCTGGAGCGGCTGCGCGAGCTCCAGCGAGCCGACGCTCCGCCTCACCAACGTGACGCAGGCTCTGCCCGAGTGCGTGGCCAACTACGTGGCCGCGCCGCTCTACTGACGGCTTCGACGACGGCGCAAGAGCCGACGCCAGCGTGCGGCGCGGCGTGCGTCGCGTAGGTCCTCGTCATGGGCCTCGGGCTGGTTCTCACGCACGCCCGCGGCGCCCTGGATCGACTCATCGCGTCGGCGCACGAAGCGACGGCGCCGGGCGCGTAGCGCTTGCGTGTGCGCCTCCGCGACCAGCGAGCTCAGGCCGAGCGCCTGCGCGAGGTTGAACACCGCCGTGGGAATCGGCGCGTCGGGTCGAAGCGAAGGCGGGGCGAGCTGCACGGCGCCCGCAGGCGGTGGGATCGAGTTGGGACGCGGTGGTGCGACGCTGCGGTAGGCGACCGCGGCCTTGGCCGCGAGGTGGATCGGGCTGGCAACCGCGCGCGGCGCCTCCGGCACCGGCATGCTCGCACGCGGCTGTCCGGCGCTGCGCAGCGCCACCAAGGCGCGCGCCACATCGTCCACCTGCCGCAGGTCAGCGCCGCGTTCTTCCTGGCTCACGTACAAGAGGCCCAGCAACGCGCGCTCGTTACGCGTGGTGGTGGTGAGCAGCTGGTATGCAGACTGCGGGGTCACCAGGCGCGCGCGTTCTCGCAAGATCAGGTCGCCGAGCTCGACGCGTTCCAGCGAAGGGCGACCCAGGTCGGCGGCCGGCAGCGCGAGGCGCTCGAGCGTAGTGGCCAGCGTGACGCGCGCATCGCGCCGCGCGAACACCACGTCGAGCCCGGCCAAGCTCTCCGACTTGCCGGGCGGCAGCGCAGCGACGATGCGCTGCACGAAGCCGAGGCTGACGCCGCCCTCGCGACGTACGTCCGGGTCCAGCAGCGCGCTCACGAAGCCGGTGTCGAGTGTGCTCTGCGTGGTCGCCAGCCCGAACAGGATCGCGCGCGCCTGCGCCTCTTCGCGCGGCGTGAAGCGCGGCAGCGAGAGCATGACCGTGTCGACCGCGTAGCGCAGGTTCTCGACCATCAGGTCCGGACGCGCGCCGACCAGCTCTTGCGCCCGATAACGCGCGAGATCGGAGGTCAGCTTGCCCACCTCGTCGAGCTCGACGCCTTCCGCCTTCGCGAACTCGGTCGCCCACGCGATCAGCAGCCGATCTTCCTGCGTGAGCAGGTCCTGCAGCCGCAGGCTCACGATGTCGGACAGGCTGCGCGTGAGTGTGGCGGCCAGCGCGCGCGTTTGTTCGGAGACCACCACCGTGGCCACCGGCTTCGCTTCCGCGGTGAGCTGGGCAACCTGAGGGGGACGCCAGGAGGGCAAACGTGTTCCCTCGGCGCCGTCTGTCATCTTGATCCGCATCGACGGCTCACGTGTCTTCGGACGAAAGCGGGCTAGCCTTGAGCGCAAGCGTCAGGTTTTCGCGCCGAACACGGCCTTCCAGTTGGGCACGGTCATCGAGCGCTGGTACGCGGCCAGGAACGTGGGGTCGAGCAGCTCGACCAGGTAGGCGCCCTCGACCCACAGCTCGACCACCTCGAAGAAGCCACCGCGGTCGCAGATCTGCGCGGGCCAGCCCGCCCGTCCCGCGATCGCCAGCAGCTCGTGCGCAGGCCGCCGTACGCCGAGCGCGAAGTGGGTCTCCGATGCGCGCTGCGTTGCGCCGCGACGCCACCCCATCTCGCCGGGCACCAGGTAGTGGCCGCGCGGCGTGACCACGAGCTGGATCTCGCCGGACCACACGTTCCACGCGTCCGGTCCGCCGGGCGGGAAGCGCAGCGCTTCGCCCTCCATCATCTCTGCCAGCGTCTCCGCCACGCGTCTGCAGTCGTCTGCAGGCATCGATACGTGCAGCAGCATCAGGTCCTCCTCGCGTCGTGGACCGTCTGTGGGAGCGTGGTGGCGCCGGCGACGAGTCGGTCTCCGCGTGGTGCCACGTGCGGGAGGCACGCGTAGAGCTCCGCGATCGAGCTCGCCAGTGGCGCAGGCAGCCCACACTCGATCAAGGTCTGAGTGTGTTGCTCGAGAGGGACCTCGATCAGACGCGCGTTCAGCGCTGTGGCGATCTCCGCTCCTCCGTACGCTGGGCCCACGAGATCCACGACCTCCACCCTGGGCGAGAGCAGGCAGCGCACGGCGTGCGCGGCGACGTCGCGCGTCGCGATCATCGGCAGCCGGTGTGCGCCGAAGAAGTGAAAGTACTTGCCGCCGTGATTGCGCACGCTCTCTTGGAACATGCACGGACGCAGCACGCACAGGCTGGTCACCTCGCGCAGGCGTCGCTCCGCATCGTGCAGCACGGCGCACGGTCCATTGCC
>DASUME010000830.1:0-5314 GCA_036277895.1 Polyangiales bacterium | reverse complement strand
TCTTGTTGGGCTTGGTGGGGCCCTCGGGGTTGCCGAGCTGCGAGCGCAGGTACGCGTCGTTGTCGTCCATGTACTTCTTGATCGGGCTCAGGAACGCCCACTGCGTGTCCGTGTCCACGTTCATCTTCACGACGCCGTAGGAGACGGCCTCCGCGATCTCCTCGGGGCTCGAGCCCGAGCCGCCGTGGAACACGAAGTCCACCGGCTTGGCCTTGGTGCCGCGCTCCTTCTGGATGAACTCCTGGCTGTTGTGCAGGATCTTGGGCGTCAGCTTGACGTTGCCGGGCGCGTACACGCCGTGCGTGTTGCCGAACGAGGCGGCCACGGTGAACGCGCCGACCGAGTTGAGCGCGTCGTACGACGCCAGCACGTCGCTCGGCTGCGTGTAGAGCTTGCTGTTGTCGACGTCCGAGTTGTCGACGCCGTCTTCCTCGCCGCCGGTCACGCCGAGCTCGATCTCCAGCGTCATCTGGAGCTTGTTCATGCGCGTCAGGTACGAGCGGCAGATCTCCAGGTTCTCGTGCAGCGACTCCTCGGACAGGTCGAGCATGTGCGAGCTGAACAGCGGTGTCTTGGTGGCCGCGTAGTACGCCTCGCCCGCGTCGAGCAGGCCGTCGATCCACGGCAGCAGCTTCTTGGCCGCGTGGTCCGTGTGCAGCACCACCGGCACGCCGTAGGCCTCGGCCAGCGTGCGCACGTGATGCGCGCCGGCGATCGCGCCCTTGATCGACGCCAGGTGCTCCTTGTTGTCGATCGTCTTGCCGGCGTAAAACTGCGCGCCGCTGTGTGAGAACTGCACGATCACCGGGCACTTGGCCTGGCGCGCCGCTTCGAGCACGCCGTTGACCGAGTGGCTGCCGATGCAGTTGACGGCGGGCAGCGCGCACTGCTCGCTCTTGCAATGGTCGAACAATTCTCTCAACGCAGAGCCGACCACGACACCCGGCTTCAGCTTCAACTTGCCCATCACACACTCCCAGCGGTCGAAGCGCGCGGTTTTCCGCGCGCGAGCAGATTCAGTGCGCGGAGCCTAACACGCAACGCCGCACCTGAAAGCCTGGCACCGACACTTGAAACGAAGCGGATAACGGCCGTTCTCGCCCGGGTGGGGCCGGCTACACTTCCGGCCGCGGAAAGGAGAGCTCGAAGCCGAGTCCCGCCCAGTAGCCGTGCTCGAACGCGAAGCGCCAGCCGGCGCCCGCGCAGTCGCAGCGCCGGCACCAGGGGGCGTGCCAGGTCAACGTCCAGCCTCCGCCGTGCGCGACGATCAGGTACGCCAGCGGCGTCTGCCAGCGCAGCACGTCGCGGCGCGGCGGCGGCACGCTGCTCTCGCGCAGCTTGCGCGCGAACAGGTTGCGGCCGACCGTGTTCGGGTTCTCCAGCGCGACGGGCAGGTTGTGCGAGAGCACGGCGCTGGGCATGAAGCGAAACGCCTTGCGGCTGCGCGGTGCGCCCTCCCGTAGCTCGCTGTCGCGCGGATCGAGGGTCATGCAAGCTCTCGCGTCAGCGGCCGATACAGCGCCGCCGCCAGGGCGATGAAGGCGACCGAGAGCGCCGCCGCCAGCGCGTACAGCGAAGCATACCCGATCGCGCGCGTGATCACGCCGCTCAGCGTGCCCAGCCACATCTTGCCCAGCACCTCCACGCTGGCCAGCAGCGTGTAGTGCGTGGCGCCGATCTCGCGATCGGTGTGGCGCATCATCAGCGCGAACACCACCGTCGTGATGCCACCGCCCGCGAGGTGCTCGATGCACGTGATCGCGATCAGCGCCGCACTGCCGGCATCGGCATGCGCGGCCGCCCACCACTCCGCGAGCAAGCCCAGCGCGCGCACCATCGACGTCCAGAGCAGGAGCCGCGGCAGCGGGATCGTGCGCGCGAGCACGCCGGTGGCGCTGGTGCCGATCAGCGAGCAGATCATGCCCCAGGTACCCGCCCACAGCCCGATGTCCGCCGCCGCCACGCCGCGGTCGAGCAACATCGGCTTCCACATCGCGTCCGCCATGCTCTCGCCGGTCTTGTAGGTGAGCATGATCGGCAGCAGCGCGCGTGTGCCCGGCAGGCGCAGCGCCTCCCACAGGCGCAGCCGGATCTCGCGCGTGGGCAACGGCGCGCTGTCTTCCGGCTCGTGCAGCTGCGAGGCCCACAGCGCGATCACCACCATCAACGCGGCCACCGCGAGGAACAGCCCCTGCCAGCCGATCCAGCGGCTCGCGTACACCAGCAGCCCACCGCCGGTGAGCATGCCGAGCTTGTAGCCGATCACCTGCAGCGCGTTGCCGGGGCCGAGCTGCCCGGGCTGCAGCCAGCTCACGGCGAGCGCGTCGACCGCGATGTCCTGCGTGGCGGCAAAGAAGTTCATCGCCAGGATCAGCGCCGCCAGCGCGCCCACCTGCTCGGTGAACGCCGCCGCCAGCGCGCAGCCGGCGAGGCCGAGCTGCATCGGCACGATCCAGCTCTTGCGGCGCCCGAAGCGCGCCCAGCCGTAGCGATCGACGAACGGCGCCCAGAGGGCCTTGCCCAGCCACGGCAGCACGAGCAGGCCCGCGAAGCCGACGGCTTCCAGCGAAGCACCCCGCTCGCGTAGCAACAGCGGCAGCGCCGTGGTCTGCACGCCGAACGGCAGACCTTGCGCGAAGTACAGAGCGCCGAGCGGAGCGAGCTTGCCGAGAGACTGCACGCCGTAGCTTACGAGCCGCGCTTCGTCTTTGCCTGCGCGCGGTAGTACGGAAAGCTGAGCTTGCCCAACTTCGCCCGCTGGGTCTTGAAGCCGCGCTTGGCGCTACCTGCGCGCTCGTAGGCGCTCGCGGTGAGCAGGATCTCGCCGGCTTCGGCGATGTCCTCGCCCAGCTTGGAGGCCAGGTTCATCTCCGAGCCGAACACATCGTCGTCGCCGATCAGCAGCAGCGGCCCGTAGCCGATCCCGATCCCGACCAGCACGTCCCAGTCCTCCGGCAGCACCTCGTTCGCGCGCTGCAGCTCGCTCTGGATCGTGCGCGCGCACGAGATCGCGTCGCTCACCTTGGCGAACGTCGCGAACACGTTGTCGGCCTCGGTCTTCACCACGTGGCCGCGCGCTTTGCTGACGAGCGGGACCACGGTGCGCTGCATACGCCGGATCATCGCCAGGTAGTGCACGATGCCGTGGCGGATCGTGAGCCTCGAGAAGCCGCACATGTCGAGCACCAGTCGCGCGCGTCTGCTCGAAGCTCTCGGCGATCTTGCCGTCGATCTCGGCCAGCCGTTCGGGGTGTTCGTTGCGGGTGTCGAGCAAGCGCTCGAGTCGTTTGCGGTGGGCACTGGGTCGGGACACCCGAAAACGATATCGCGACCCGGGGCAGGACGAACTTTCTCGTCGGGCGTCCCGATCAGTCACCGCGATGGTTGCACTAGTGACTCAGGTCAGCGATCTGGCCCGCAGAGTCAATAGCTCTAGCCGGTGCGGACAAGTTGGCTGGCCGCTGCAGGCGCTAGCGTGGCCGCTCTGGTCAAAAACCTGGAGACGTCCCCTTGAGCTCGACCCTCTTGCTTCGAACTGCGCTGGCGCTCGCGACGGTGCTCGGCGCCGCGCACTGCGCCTCTTCCGACCCTGCGACGCCCGGCCCCACCGATCAGACAGGCGATGACACGACCGGCACCCGTGACGCCGGACGTATGGACGCCAAGGTCCCGAGTCCCACGCCGGATGCCGCGGGCAGCAAGGATGCGGGCGGTGCCAGAGACAGCGGCAGCGCCATCCGTCTCGACGCGGGCAGGCTCGACGCGGGCGAGAGCGACGCCGGCGATCCGAGGCCGAGCATCGTCGACACCTACGTGAAGCTCGACATCGCGGCGACCACGCCGTTCGACAAGGCCAAGGCCGACAAGCACCCCTTCGACGCGGCCGCGATCGCGGGCTGGAGCTGGTACAACATCGACGGCGCCAAGTGCCGCGATGGCTCGCAGTTCGGCGTCTACGTGCACTGGGGCGAGGACCCCACGAAGCTGTTCGTGTACTTCGAGGGCGGCGGCGCCTGCGCGAACCCGGGCTTCTGCGACCTCAACCCGAAGAACGTCGGCGAGCAGTTTTTGACCGGCGGCGAGAGCGCGGTCGCGTCGCTGTTCTTGCTGCCGGCGCCGCAGGGCCCAACGGCCAGGGCGTGTTCGAGCTAGAAAACGCGAACAACCCGTTCAAGGGCTGGAGCCAGGTCTGGATCCCGTACTGCACCGGGGACGTCTACGCGGGCACCAGGAGCAACGTGACGATCGAGGGCGTCGCCACGCCGCAGAGCTTCTACGGCAACGACGACGTCAAGAAGACGATCGGCCGCATGAAGGCCACCTTTCCGGAGATCACGCGCTTCGTCGCGGGTGGCTCGAGCGCGGGCGGTTACGGCGCGGGCATCCACTTCGGGAACCTGCAGGACACCTTCCGCGGCGCGCTCGGCAGCGCGCTGCTCGACGCGAGCCCGCCGTTCACCAACGACTACGCCGCGGTCTGCATGCAGCAGCGCTGGCGCGATACCTGGGGCGTCGACGGCGCGTTCCCGTCGGACTGCGGCACGACCTGCCGCGACGCCAAGGGCGGCAACCTGTTCCAGATCGTCGACTACTGGCGTGCGAAGTACCCGAGCGCGAAGGTCGCGTTGATCTCGGGCATTCACGACGAGATCATCCGGCTGTTCTTCTCGCTCGGGAACGACGACTGCGCGGGCTACCAGGGCGACCCGGTGTCGCTGTTCCTCGGCACGCTCGGCGACACCTATCCGCCGGACAAGTTCAGCATGGGCCTCTCGCAGCTGCGCACGAAGTACGAGGACACCGACCAGCTGGCGACCTACTTCATGGATGGCCTGCCGAACGGCACGGCCCACCAGTGCCTGTTCCGTAGCCGCCTCTACGAGAAGGCGGCAGGCGCCGACAAGCCGACCATCGCCGAGTTCCTCAAGACCTGGATCGAGGGAACGATGACCCAAGTGGGACCTTGAGGGCCGCAGTCGCCTTCGCGGTCAACGCGAGCCGGGGCGGGTAGGGCCGGTCTGTGGATTGACCGTGGCGCACTTTTGAACCTGTCCCGCTGACGTGTTTGGTCAGGTGCCGAACCTACACCCGGCAGGAAAACTGCGTTTTCGAGCGGTAAAGCACGGGGCAGCCTATAGCTGGAAACGCCAAAGGGGTGGTATGTAGAGAGCCGTCATCTTGCTCAGGAGACGTAGCTTGCGCCCCACTTACTCTTCCCCCGTGTCCTTGCGTGTCGCGTGCCTCAGCCTCGGTCTGCTCTTCGCAGCCTGCGGAGACAGCGGCGACGCTCCCGTCACGAACGATCCCGACTCGC
>DASUME010000829.1:0-3439 GCA_036277895.1 Polyangiales bacterium | reverse complement strand
TTCCCGGAGCAGCCGCCCACGCTGATCCGGGCGCAGCTCTATCGCTACCGCTACGCCGAGCCCGGCAGCGATGCGTTCTGGACGCGTGCGCTGATCGGCGAGTACCTGCCGCCGACTTCGCTGCGCCAGCTCAGAGCGTGAGCTCGGCCCAGACCGGCGCGTGATCGGAGGGCAGCTTGCCCTTGCGCTCGTCGCGATCGATGCCAGCGCCGGTGCAGGCGAGCTTGGTCGAGGCGAGCACGAAGTCGATGCGCAGGCCGCGGTTCTTCGGGAAGCCGAGCTGGCGGTAGTCCCACCACGAGTACTTGCCGGCGTCCTCCACGTGCAGGCGATAGGTGTCCACCAGGCCGGTCGCGATCAGGGCGCGGAACTTCTCGCGCACAGACTCGTGCACCAACACGTCATCGCGCAGCCCCTCGGGGTCGTACACGTCGCGATCCTCGGGAGCGATGTTGAAGTCGCCGCACACGAGCAAGGGCTCCTCGTAGCGCGCGAGGTGCGCCTTCAGGCGGTCGAGCCAGGCGAGCTTGTACGGGTACTTGTCGGACGTCAGCGACTGCCCGTTGGGCACGTAGCAGCACACCACGCGCGCCTCGCCGATGCGCGCCGAGATCAGGCGCGAGTCGGCCTCGGGCACGTCGTCGCTCAGGCCGCGCCGCACGTCCGCGAGCGGGAGCTTCGAGAGGATGGCGACGCCGTTGTAGGTACGTTGCCCGTGCAGCGCGACCTGGTAGCCGAGCGCCTCGACCTCCTCGCGCGGGAACGCGTCGTCGAGCGCCTTGAGCTCCTGGAGGCAGAGCACCTCGGGTTGGTGCCTGGCGAGCCACGCCAGCAGCCGCTCCCGGCGCGCCGCGACCGAATTCACGTTCCAGCTTGCGACCTTCATCTGCTCGCGAATCTGGTACTGTGCGCCCCCGGAGGCAAACCAGATGCGCAGCGTCGTCGCGACCCCAGAGGCTCCCGCCGCAATCGGCCCCTACTCGCAGGCCGTCAAGGCGGGCAACTTCGTGTTCTTGTCCGGGCAGATCCCGCTCGACCCGCAGTCCGGCCAGATGATCGGCGGCGACGACGTCGAGGCGCAGACCGCGCAGGTGATGAAGAACCTGGAGGCCGTGCTCAAGGCCGCCAACTCCAGCTTCGCGCAGGTCGTGAAGGCCACCATCTTCCTGACCGACCTCGGCGACTTCGGCGTCGTCAACAAGCTCTACGGCAGCTACTTCGAGGGCGTCTTGCCGCCCGCGCGCGCCACCGTGCAGGTGGCAGCGCTGCCGCGCGGCGCCAAGGTCGAGATCGAGCTGATCGCGCTGACGGGCTGAGTTCGCCCGCGCGGCCCTGTTCGACTCAGCGCGCTCGGATGATCGCGTAGGTGCTGCCCTTGATCTTGAAGCTCGGCTTCAGCGCTCCGTTGAGCACCTCGGAGGCGGTGGTGGCCGAGTACGTCTCGTCGTCAGGGCTCAGCAGGAAGCTGCGACCGTCGACCTGCGCGAGCGAGTAGCCCGCGCCCGTGTAGTCGAGGCCCTCGAGCGGGGCGCCCTTGCCGGTGGCGAGGTCGATCTTCCAGACGCGCCAGTTCTTCGTGTTCGCGAGATCCTGCGGGTCGCTGCTCGCATCGTAGGTCGCGCGCTCCTGGTGGAACACGTCGACCAGCGCCTGGCCGTTGCCGAGGTAGCTCATCATCGCGCCTTCATGGCCGTCTAGCTGGGCCGCGAAGTCGAGCTTGTAGCCGGGATCGAAGGTGTCCTGACCTGCGAGCACGCGCAGCGCGCAGCTCTTCGGGAAGTCGCGCACCAGCGGGAGCGTGGCCGGCCACACCCAGCCGCTGAAGTAGATGTCGCCGCCCTCCGTCACGAACGGCGTCGCGTACAGCTGCGGGCAACGATTCTCTTCGACCTTGCTCAGCTGCGTGTCGGTGTCGAGGTCGTACACCACCAGGACCTGGCCCGTGGTCAGGAAGTCCCAGGCGTCGTAGTTCACCAGCGAGAACAAGCGATACAGCTTGTTGCCGCGCACCGCCTGGCTGCTCTGGATCTCGTAGCCCGCACGCACGATACCGGGACCGGCAATCCTGCCGGTGATGGTCAGCGTGGTCGGGTTCCAGACCACCATGCTGCCGTCGGCGCCGTTGAAGATGTAGGCCTTCGTCTCGCTGACGAACAGCGCGCCAAAGGTGTCGATCGCGAAGTAGGGCGGCAGGCCTTCGTTCGAGAAGTTGATGTTGCCGTCGGGCTGGAGCACGCCCTCTGCGCTCACCACGAAGCGGTTGGCGATCGGCGCATTCGCGCTGGCGATGAAGACGTACTTGCCGATCCGCGCGACGCTCGCGCGGCCGTCGACCTCGCGCGCCTTGTCGATCGAGATGCTCGGGACGTCGAGCGACGGGACCACCGGCACGTAGCTGGTCGAGCTCATGAAGTCCGGGCCGTAGACCTCTGACGGAACGGCGTACAGCGCGCCCAACGCGGGTGCGCTGCTGTCCGTGCCCGCATCGCCGGCGGTCTCGCCCACCGTCACGCCGCTGTCGAGGTTGCCGCGGGTGGGCGTGTCGTCGTCGTCATCACCGCAGCCAAACAGCGACAGAGCCGAGACCAGCGCGCTGGAGAGTAAGGTCTTGCTACGTACGTTCGTGATCATGAGTGCCTCTTTCGTCCCTCACAGGGATACGGTCGCCTTGAAGTAGAAGGCGCGCCCCGGGCGCGGCACGCCGAAGAAATCGAACGCGCGCGCGTCGGTCAGGTTCTGCACCTCGGCGGCCAGCGTCACCGCGCGCGCGGCGCGGCGGACCGCGTAGATGAGCGCGAGCGAGTGCACCACCTGCGCTGGCACGGAGAGCTTGGTGCTCTGCAAGCCGAGGCTCTCGTAGCCCTTGTAGAAGCCGTGCATGTACCGGCTCGCCCAGCTCAGCGAGAGCTCGTCGCGCGCCTGGACGACGTCTGCGAGCGTCAGCTTCGCGGAGCCGTTGGCGAACAGGTACGGGCGGTTGGGGATGCGATCGCCGCGGTACTCGGCGTAGCCGCCGCGACGGGACGTGTTTCGAAAGTCGACGTAGGTGGCGTTGCCGCCGAGCGTCAGCCAGCTGCCGGCAGACGTCCAGTCTCCCACCAGCTCGACGCCGCGCGAGCGCGCGCTGTACACGTTCTGGTAGATCTGCGTGTACGGCGTTCCGATCAGCTGGATCAGGTTGTCGACGTCGCGGAAGAACCCGTTCACGTTGCCGTGGAACACGCCGTACGCGCGCTCGGGCGAGCGCGCGTCGAGCTCGAGGTTGACGTTGTGGCTTACCTCGGGCTTGAGCTCGAGGTTGGCCTCGACCGGGAAGGCGCCGCCGAAGATCTCGTCGAACCGCGGAAGCCGCGTCGCATACTCGTACGAGCCCTTGGCATAGAGAAAAGACGCGATCGTGTAGCGGAGTGAGTCTCCCACGCCGGCGCGATGCGTGCCG
>DASUME010000828.1:0-3240 GCA_036277895.1 Polyangiales bacterium | reverse complement strand
CTCGCGTCGCCAACGAGGCGGTGCGCGTGCGCATGCTCAACCTGCTGTCGACGAGCGCAGGGCATCGGCGCTCCGGGGAACAGCAGCTCGGATCGAGTCGTGGCGCTCCTGTCGTGGCGAGGGTCGACGCCGTCTACGACTCGATCACGTTCTCGCTATCGGGCGTGCCCTGGACGGCTATCACGCTGAGCAAGAGCGAAGCAGAAGCTTGCCTGCCGTTTACCCGCCTCGACAAGAAGCTGGAGGACCTTCCCAACCAAGCAGCCCTCGCGAGGTTGCAGGTCAAGCAGCTCGAACGCGACACCGTGCGCGCGCAGGAGGACATGGGCAAACCGTTCCGCCACCGGGAGAAGTTGCTCGAAGAGCGAGAGCGGCTACGCGAGATCGACGCCGAGCTCGAGCTGCGCGCCAACCCGCTGCCCCCCGCAGCGTCGAACGACCAAGCCGTCGACGAGCGGGAAGCCGACACGGGCGGAGAGCAGGCGGTGGAACGCTGGCGCGACCTACTCGATCAGGAGCTTGCGCGCGTGGTCGACCGCGCGCGCAGCCTCGAGGAGCGGCTCCTCGCGCGCGTCACCGCGCTCAGCGAAGAGCACGCGTTGCTCGACGCGGCGCCCAGAATGTCGGCAGGTGCAAGCGCATCGATGGCCGGCGGTCGCGCCCACCACGAAGCTGCTCACGCCCGCTGGAGCGACGAACTCGAAGCGATCGGTCTGCAGCAGAGTCGCACCAACCAGCGCCTCGCCCGCGTGCGCGAGTTCCTCCGCGAACCAACTCCGGGTTATGCCTCGCCAGCATCCACCTTGTCCTACCAACGGCTGGAAAGGCGCATGCCCGATCTGGCGGACAGAGTACGAGCGTACCGGGCTGATAAGGACGAAGAGCGGTGCCGAGAGCTCGCACAACGCACGCAGGCACGGTCGCCGGTTTTGGAGCGGTAGACGCCTGCGAACGGGCTGCTCGTCGACGCGCACACCCACCAGCTGCAAGCTGGCGGCGCTCAGTCTTCGAGCAGCCCCTCTGGGCTGTCGATGCCGTCGATCATCGACCACCGCACAAGAGCTTCCCCCGCTCCAATCAGCACGATCGCGAGCGCATCGCCCTGTGCTCCCGTCCAAGTGACGAACTGACCGCCTGTGACCGCCTTCTTTACGCACCCGGTCTTCGACGTAGACGACGGCGCGAAAATCCACGTTCTGGCCGGTCTCGATGCGCGGCGGCATGTGTGATCGTTAGCATGCCGGACTTCGATCGCCCCCGCCGGGCCTCCCGGCTCGCGTCGGCACTTTGAACTACCGCGCCGCTCCGTCTCACGGCACCAGGTACACCTGCGACATCACCGCCGCGGCCGGAGCGGCGAGGAGCAGGAACTCGGCGTCGCGCGCGGCAAACACCAGGGCATGCAGTTCATCACTAATCCTTGGATAGAACAGCTTCGGCGCGGCCATCCCGTTCGCCCCGGGAGCGAGCGGAGGCTTGCTTAGAATGGCTCCGTACTGCGCCGGAGTAGCGATCGCGTGAACGAGGTCCTGATGACCGTTGTGTGCGTGCAGATTCGGGAACGCATTGGCGAGTTCGTGGACTGGATTGATGACGTGGGCGGCAGGAATCTGTCCGAGATCAATCTCGAACACCCACCCGCCCTTGGTCGCATAGTCAGCGGCGACGCCGAACGACATCGAGACGGAGACGAACGGCGAGGGCCACGAGTGATCGATGATGTGCCGCACCACCGCATCCGCATTCCGCACCAGGCTCGCATCGCCGTGGAAGCCCACGCGGCGCGGGTCGATCGTGGCACTGGCGAACGCGCAGCTAGCCACCGCGTCGCCCGCGTTGTGCGTTCCGGGCGCAACTCCCTTGTAGACCCTCACGGCGCACCCCCCTGCCGGGGCTGGCCTTTGCGATCCCGGAAGCCCGGCTTCTTCGCAGCGTCCCGAAGCGCCCGCGCTTGATCACGCTTCTCCGTCAGGTCGCGAGCGATTGGCGTGAGCTGTTCGATCAAGGCGTCGAACGAGTACACGTTGGACTGGTAATTACCTGACTTCTTTCGGCGCGCCTCAACTGTAACCACCTTCGACAGATCCTTGAGGGCGCGCTGGACGCCACGCGGTGACTTCCCCATCGACGCTCCGAGCGTCTCCTGCGATGGGAACACGGCGGAATCCTTGTCGTGCCAACGACTGAGGAGGTTCATCAGCAACACGAACGCGGCGTCGGAGATCTTCAGCCGGTGTTTACCCTCGATCAGAGCGTTGGGCACCATCGTGAAGTTGTAGCCGGCAATAGTCGCGCCCCACTTCTTGTCGAACTTATAGTTCGCGCTCGGCTTGGAGGGCACGCCCAGTGGCTGGGGCCCGTCAGACGGTGGAAGGGGAGGCACGGGCGGGCGCGTGCTGCGCGCCCCGCCCGCTGGCGTCGGCGGGGGCTTCGTCGAGCGACGTGCGGGAGGCGCAGGGGACGTTGAGCTCGCCGACTTCTTCTTCTTCGCAGCCATGCCCAGAGCCTGCACGAGCTTCGCAACCGACACCAGACTTGGCCAGGCGACGAATGTGTCGCCCCGATCCAGGGTTCTAGGGTATCTACCTTGCCAAGGGCTCTAGCTACCCTAGGGTGTCTTCTTAGTGCGCCGAATTCGTCGCCCGGCGGTCCGACGATCCTGTCACACGGCGGGGCGACATTCTTGACGCCCCGCTACCCTCGGGTCGCGCCGGCCGCGCGAGCCGCGCGAGCGCCGGCAAGGGCCGCCGCGAGCTGACGCCGGCCGGCCGCGGAGACCATGGGCGCCGCGTCCAGGAACATCATTTTGCCCCGATCGAAGCGAACGCGCGGGTAATGCTTGGCCGCACTGTGCAACGACAGCGTGTCGATCGCTCCTCGTTCGGAAAGTCCGAGGACTTCTACTTCCCAAGCGTCGTCGAGCTTCGTGAGCGTCATGCGAGGTGCCTTGGCGCGTTAAGCCTAGATCCCATCTTTCGCTGGTTTTGCTGGGCGATCAAGCGAATCCAGGGCTTTTCGTGGGACTTGCCACGGGCCTCGGAAGGTGACCGTTGATCTGCATAATTCGCGGGGGGTGGCAAAGCGTCGGACACTGCTGAGATATCGGTCATAGAACGGCTGTAACCAACTGTGATCATGCGTTAAAGAGACGAATGCGCTTGACCGGCGATCTTCCGGGGATCACCGTCGACGCATGGCTCTCGCGCAACTCTCGCTCTGCTGGGATGCCGCCGCGGCAAC
>DASUME010000827.1:0-16126 GCA_036277895.1 Polyangiales bacterium | reverse complement strand
CCTTGGCTGCGAGCAGGATGTCCTCGACGGAGGTCGCCTTGACGCCGCGCGCGCCGAACACCAGCGCGCCGCCGGCGATCACCATCGCGCGTACGTTCTCGTCGCCGAGCTGCACGCCGCTGGCGCCGACCTCGTCACGGGCTTTGCGTGCAGCCATGTCCGCCCGGCGTCAGAGCTCCTTGACGTGCCAGGGCAGGCCGCTCTTGGCGAGCAGGTCGAGGAAGGGATCGGGATCGAGCTGCTCCATGTGGTGCACGCCGGCCTTCTTCCACTTCTTGCTCAGCACCATCGCGGCGCCCACCATCGCGGGCACGCCGGTGGTGTAGCTGACCGCCTGCGCGCGCACTTCCTTGTACGTCTCTTCGTGGTCGCAGATGTTGTAGACGAACGCCTTCTTGGGCTTGCCGTCCTTGATGCCCTCGAAGATGCAGCCGATGCTGGTCTTGCCCTTGTAGTTCTCCGCGAGGCTCGCGGGATCGGGCAGCAGCACCTTGAGCAGCTCCATCGGCACCACCTTCTGGCCGTTGTAGTCGACCGGATCGATGCGCAGCATGCCCACGTTGTTGAGCACGCGCAGGTGCGTGAGGTACTCGTCGCCGAACGTCATCCAGAAGCGGATGCGCTTGAGGCCCTTCACGTGCAGCACGAGGCTCTCCAGCTCCTCGTGGTAGATCAGGAACGCCTTGCGATCGCCGACGCCGGGGAAGTCGAAGACCTGCGAGTGCTCGAGCGGCTTGGTCTCGACCCAGCTGCCGTTCTCCCAGTACTTGCCGTTCGCGGTGACCTCGCGGAGGTTGATCTCCGGGTTGAAGTTGGTGGCGAACGCCTTGCCGTGGCTGCCGGCGTTGCAGTCGACGATGTCGACCGAGTGGATCTCGTCGAACAGGTGCTTCTGCGCGTAGGCGCAGAACACGTTGGTGACGCCGGGATCGAAGCCCGAGCCGAGCAACGCCATAATACCGGCCTGCTCGAAGCGCTCGCGGTACGCCCACTGCCACTTGTACTCGAACTTGGCGACGTCGCGCGGCTCGTAGTTGGCGGTGTCGATGTAGTCGACGCCGGCGGCGAGGCAGGCGTCCATCAGCGGCAGGTCCTGGTACGGCAGCGCGACGTTGATCAGCACGTCGGGCTTCAGCTTCTTGAGGTAGGCGGTGGTCGCCTCGACGTCGTCCGCGTCGATCTTGGCGACCTGGATGTCGCGGCCGTGAAGCTCCTTGATCTGCTTCTGGATCTTCTCGCAGCGCGCGAGCGTGCGGCTGGCCAGGATGACCTCGTCGAAGATCTCGGCTGCCATCGCACACTTGTGCGCGACCACTCCGCCCACGCCTCCCGCACCCACGATCAGAACTCGACTCATGCCAGCCTCCAACGGCGCGTTTAACACGTGACCGGCAGGCGCGCCTTGGGATGTTGCAGGACCGTCACCCAGCTTGACGGTTGCGGCTGCGCTTGCGAGGCTCGCGCACCTTGAGCCCGCGCGGAACGCATTTGCTGGTCGAATGCCGCGGCTGCCGCCGCGAGGTGCTGGACGACCGCGAAGCGCTGGAAGAGGCGCTCCGGGCGGCCGCGCGGGCGATCGGCGCCACCGTGATCAGCGCCGCCTTCCACGCCTTCTCGCCCCACGGCGTGACCGGCGTGCTGCTGCTCGCCGAGAGCCACCTCTCGATCCACACCTGGCCCGAGTACGGCTACTCCGCGGTCGACCTGTTCACGTGCGGAAACAGCGATCCACGCGCGGCACTGCCGGTGCTGCGCGAGGCGCTCGCCTGCGAGCTCGCATTCCAGAGCGTCGAGCGCTCAATGCTCGGGCCGTAGGATGGCGCTGGTCCAGTCTTCGACTTCCGCTTCGGACATCGTGCCGTCGGCGATGCGCGCGTCCTGGTAGCCGCCCTCGCAGATGTCGACCAGGAACTGCTGGCGCGAGAGCAAGGTGCCGCCGCACACGGGCTGCTCGCCGGGCAGGTTCTCGCGCTCGCGCAGCATACGCTCGCCGAGCTCCTGCACCACGACGCCGGGGATCGCGTGGTCCTCGCCGGGGTAGATGAAGCCGAACAGCACCACGTGCGCGTAGAGCACGCGCCAGTGGCTGCCGAAGCGCTCGATCAAGCGCTGCCAGTCGAGCGACGCCGCGCACGAGTGGAGCAGGTGCGCCACGTCGGCGCCGTCGAAGCGCTCGCGCTCCATCACGAACGCCTTGCTCCAGATCATCTCCTCCACCGGGCACCAGCGAACCGGAACCTCGAAGCAGTGGCCGTGCGGCGCGTGCGTGAAGAAGTCTTCGTCGACGGTGGCCACGCCGTTGCCCGAGCTGAAGATGATGTCGATGAAGTCGTCGCCGTCGTACACCTTGCCAAGCCAGTGCGCGAACGGTAGCTCGGTGCGAAAGCCCGCTTGCGCCAGCGAGTGCAGCGCGCGGCCGATGTCGTCGCGCTTCACGAACAGATCGAGGTCCTTGGTCTGGCGGGAGATGCCCGTGTGATGGCGCAGCGCGTAGGCGCCGGCGACCATGAAGGGCAGCTCAGCTGCGTGGAGCGCGGTCATCACACGCACGTAGAAATCTCGCGTCCGTTCGTCGAGCATTCCTCGCCTCCAAAGCAAGCCGCATGCCCGTGTTCGGAGAGGCATGCTCCTTGCTCGTTCGTCCGGCATGCCGACACAACCGGTAGTCAGGAAGCCAGTCCGCATCGCCGCCGTGGGCGACTTGCACTGCACGAAAGCCTCAGTGGGGAGCATTGGCCCCTGGATCACCACGGTCAACGAGCGCGCGGACATCTTGCTGCTCTGCGGCGACCTGACCGACTACGGCACGCACGAAGAAGTGCAGGTGCTGATCAAGGAGCTGAGCGGCGTGCGCATCCCGATGCTCGCCGTGCTTGGCAACCACGATCACGAATCGGGGCTCGGCAGCGAGGTGACGGCACACTTGCGGGAGTGCGGCGTCCAGGTGCTGGAGGGTGAGACCACCGAGGTGTGCGGGATAGGCTTCGTGGGCACCAAGGGCTTCGCGGGCGGCTTCGGGACCAGTACGCTCGGGCACTGGGGGGAGCCGAGCATCAAGCGCTTCGTGCAGGATGCCATCGACGAGGCGCTCAAGCTGGAGGCGGGGTTGGCGCGGCTGCGCACGGAGCACCGCGTGGTGCTGCTGCACTACGCGCCCGTGCGCGACACGGTCGAAGGCGAGCCCGTCGACATCCACGCGTTCCTCGGCTGCAGTCGGCTCGAGGAGCCACTCCTGCGCTACCCCGTGAGCGCGGTGTTCCACGGGCACGCGCACCGAGGGCAGCTCGAGGGCAAGACCAGCAAGGGCTCGCCCGTGTACAACGTGGCCGCCCCCCTGCTGCGCCGGAACTTCCCGGACCAGCCGGCCTACCGAATCGTCGAGCTCTAGACGAGAGCTCTAGACGTTGCGCGTGGAGTGGCCGTTCGACGGCTGCACGCGCGCGGGAGCGTCTTGCATGGCCAGGCGCGTGTGTGGCAGGTGGCGGCCTCCGTCGAGCTCTTGAAGCCAGCCGACCAGCTTCTCGCGCACCGACACGCGCAGATCGAACAGCGTGGGTGGGTCGCGCGCGGTGACCAGCAAGCGCACCTCGACCGTGTCCGCGTTCATCTCGGTGACCTGCATGTGCTTGACGCGCCCGTCCCAGAGCGGCTCGTGGTCCATCAGCCGCTCGAACTCCGCGCGCAGCTTGGACATCGGGCAGGTGAAGTCCACGCGCAGGAAGACCGTGCCGAGCAGGCCGATCTTGGTGCGGGACCAGTTCTGGAACGGCTCCTCCAAAAAGCGCGGAGTGGGCACGATCATCCGTCGCTCGTCCCACAGCTTCACGGTCACGTAGGTGAGGCTGATGTCTTCGATGGTGCCGTACTCGCCCTGCAGCAGCACGCTGTCGCCGATCCGGATCGGCTGGCTGAACGAGATCTGGATGCCGGCCAGCAGCGCCCCGAGCGACTTCTGCGCCGCGAAGCCGAGCGCGACGCCGGCGACGCCGGCCGAGGCGAGCAACGACACGCCCACCGAGCGCACCACCGCGAACTGCAGCGCGACCAGCGCGACGCCGAGGATCAAGATCAGCGCGCTCAGCACACGCGTCGCGACGATCACCTTGGTGCGCAGCGAGCGCGCTTGCGCGAGCCTGCGCGGATCGACGGTGTCGCGCACGAACGACTCGTCGGCCACCGCCTGCGCCACGGCGTAGAGGGCGCGAATGCTCGCCCACGTGACCGCCGCGATCACACACGCGCGGGTGAACAGCGCCAGGCTCTCCAGCCACAAGGGCGGCAGCTGCAGCGCGCGCAGCAGCGAGTAGGTCGCGATCAACGCGCTACCCCAGCGCGTGGGCGTGTCGATCGAGCGCGCCATCGCGTCGTCCCACGGCACCGCGGTGCGCCGCACGATCGCCTCGAGGCCGCGCCGAATGGCGTACGCGAGCACCAGGCCCAGGCTCACGCCGAGCGCGAGCGAGATCAGGATTCCGAGCCACTGCCAGAGAAACAGCTCGCCCAAGGTTTGGCGTAAGAATGGTGGCAAGGTAGCGTCCACGTCACGCTCCGTCCCCCGCGCGCACCAAGGCCGCGGTCAGGCTCGGAAAACGATGCCCGATCGCGGCGCTCGATGCACGCTATCGATTCGGATTACAGCTGCACCTTGGCGTGCGCCTCGACCTCGCCCGGGCCCTTGAGCGTCTCGCCCGTGACGTACGCCTTGGCGTACTTCAGTGCGAAGCGCAGACCCTGCGCACCGGTGTTGTCCCAGTACTCGGCCTCGCTCGGGTTGAGCCGGATCAACACGATGTTCGGGTCATCCGCGCCCTTGTCGAACCAGGTCTTGAAGCTCTCCTTCCAGACCTTCTTGATGCGCGCGCGGTCCTTGCTCAGCTCTGCGCGCCCGCTCACCGACAGGTACTGCCTCGGCTCCGCGAACACCGCGAGGATGTCGCGGTCCTGGCTGATCTCGTCGATCTTCGGGGCGTCGGCGCGGCTGATGAACCAGATGCTGCCGTCCGCGTCGGTCTCGGCGACCGCCATGGGGCGCGCGTGCGTGGGGCCGCTCGGGCTGGTGTGGGTCACCAACATGGCCGTATCGAACTTCTTGAGCAGCTCACGGAAGTGCTGCTCGGCTTTCTGCGGATCGATTGCTTGTCCCATGCTTGCACAGGGCTGCAATGCACGTGCCCGACGAGAAATAGGCGGAATCAGGCGGCGGACGGCGAGGCGATCTGAGACGTCGTGTCAGCCTTGCGCGTGCGATCTGCCCAGCCGATGCCCGCCAGCGCGAGCAGCATCGGAGCGACGGCGGCGTGATAACGATCGCCGCCGAGATACACGACGTGCAGCGCGGCCAGCGCCAACGGGGGTGCAAACAAAATGGCACGCATGCGGAGCGAGCCGCGCCGTGCGACCTGCCAGCCACCCGCGAACGCCGCCGCGAGCAGAGGCAGGTAGCCCACGCGGCACAGCCCGAGCGCCCACAGCCGCCACGCCGTCTTCGACTCGGCGGGCAGCGTGAGGCCCTCGCCGAAGCACTGCGCCATCGCCGACTCGTGCCCGAACGTGTGCGCGAGCTTGATCAGACCACGCCCCGCCCACGCGAGTGGCTCCTGCTCGATCGCCTCGCGCGCGCGCTGCCCGTAGCAGCGGTCGCGCTCGACCTCGCGCAGCGGATCGTTCTTGCACGGCTCCTTCGCATCGAGCGCCACGAAGCCGCCTTCACCGCGCGTGCCGAGCAGCAAGTTCACGCCGCCGTTGGTCGACACCAGCACCGGCGCACCGAGTAGGCGCCAGTTGCGATAGGCCCACGGCGCGAGCGGAACGATCGCGATCAGCGTGACGATGGCGGCGCTGGTGAGCGCCAGCAGCGCGCGCCTGGGCAGGGGCTCGCGAGGCCGGTAGCCCGCGGCGAGGCCGATCAGCGCGATCATCGGCAGCGAGCTCGCGCGCAGGTACGCGACCAGGCCGAGGCCGAGCGCGGCGATCGCGAGCGCGTAAGGGGCTTGCCGCCGGCGCGCATAGGCGTACGGCAGCAGCGAGAGGCCGACGCCGAGCGCGAACACGGGCTCCGCGAGCCAGGTCGCCGAGAGAAAGATGCCCGCGGGCCAGAGTGCGGCGGCCCAGGCGGCGGCGCGGCCGGCACGGCGATGGCGGGTGCGACGTGCGAGCAGGTACGCGATCGGCACCATCGCGCTCGACGCGGCCACCTGCAGCAGCCGGTCGGCGAGCAGGCTGCCGCCGAGCAAGCGCACTCCCGCGAGCACGGCCGGAAAGCCGACCGGGTAGAACGCGGTCGGCCGCGGCGAGTTTGCCTCGTGCAAGATGCGCTGCGTGTAGCCCTCGCCGCGCGCGAGCTGCTCGGCTGCCCGCACGTAGATCACGCCGTCCCAGCTGGGCACGGCCGGCGTGAGCGGGATCAACACCAATCGCAACAGGGCGGCCAGGGCGAGCGGCGCGACCCAGTCACGCCATCCGAAGCGAGCAGAAATCCGGCGGGACGACGACAAGCCCGCAGGTTGTAGCCTCCGCCCCGGCCACGCGCCGTAGACTCGCTTTACTTCGCGGGTTTGCAACGCCATATCATCGACTCCATGAGCGCTGAAACACCTGGACTCTGGGAGCTGATACGCGAGGATTTCGAGGCCCACGGCCGCGACGCCACCCGGCCCGGGTTTCAGGCGGTGGCCGTGTATCGCTTCGGGGTCTGGCGCATGACCGTGGAGCCGAAGGCGCTGCGCGCGCCGTTCAGCGTGCTGTACCGCGCGCTCTACCGCTCGGTTCGTAACCTGTACGGCATCGAGCTGCCCTACAGCGCCAAGGTCGGCCGGCGCGTGATCTTCGAGCATCAGCACGGCATCGTCGTGCATGGCGAGACCGTGATCGGCGACGACTGCATCATCCGTCAGGGCGTCACGCTCGGCATCCGCAACATGGACCGCCTCACTGAGGCACCCGTGCTTGGACGGGGCGTGAACGTGGGCGCAGGCGCCAAGGTGATCGGCGCGGTCCACGTGGGGGACGGCGCCGCGATTGGAGCCAACGCGGTGGTGCTCAAAGATGTCCCAGCTGGGGCGCTCGCGATCGGCGTTCCTGCCCAGCTCACGCTGCGCAAGAACGGGGCGAGCGTTGCCGAACAGCCTCTCGACGAGCGTATGCCGAAGGATCCATCCGCATCATGACTGAACCGTTCGACGTCGCCGTGATCATCGTCAACTACCACTCGGCCGAGCTCACGCTGCAGGCGCTGGCGTCACTGGCGAAGGAGCGAGAAAATCCCGCGTTGCGGCTGCGTGCGGTGGTCGTGGAGAACGACTCCGGGGATGCGGAGACGCTGCGCGCGGGCCTCGCGCCCTACGCGCACTTCGCGGAGCTCGTGGTGTCGCCGGTCAACGGTGGCTTCGGGGCGGGCAACAACCTCGGCATGCGCCGCGTGCTCGCGAGTGGCCAACGTCCGGTGGCGTTCCACTTCTTGAATCCGGACACGGTGGTGCATCCCGGCGCTGTGCTCGCGTTGGTTCGCTTTCTGCATGAGCACCCACATGCGGGTGCCGTCGGCAGCCGCTTCGAACACGCAGATGGAACACCCTGGCCAATCGCGTTTCGCTTTCCCACGCCCTGGGGAGAGCTCGAGGGTACGGCGCAGCTCCGCATCCTCACGCGCTGGCTCGGTCAGCACTCGGTGGCACGCGAGCTCGGTGAGCAAGCCGAGCAGGTCGACTGGCTCTCGGGAGCGTCGATGATGATGCGGTGCGAGACGTTGGAGCAGGTGGGAGGTTTCGACGAGACCTACTTCCTGTACTTCGAGGAGACGGATCTCTGCCTGCGCGCGAAGCAGGCGGGCTGGGAAGTTTGGTACGTACCGGAAAGCAAGGTCATGCACATCCGTGGTCAGAGCACGGGTGTGACGACGCTCGACGAGAAGCCCAAGCGCCTGCCGGGCTACTGGTTCGAGTCACGGCGCCGCTACTTCGCGAAGAATCACGGGCTCGCATACGCATGGGCCGCGGATCTCGCGTTCCTGGCCGGCAACGGGATCGGGATGCTGAAGCACACGCTGCAGCGCAAGCCACTCACCCCGAAGCTGATCCAGGATTTCGTGCGGCAGAGCGTATTTCTTCCACACAACCGCAAGATCGCGCCTTCGAGGAACACATCGCTCGTCGGCTAAGGAGCGAGCGTCATGGAGTACACGAGGAGTAGTTGGCGATTGATGACTTGGTTGCGCGAGCGGATCCACGAGGTCACCGCAACCGAACCACAACACACTGCTTCCTCCGGTGTCCGGCTCGTGTTCGTGCAGTACGGCGACTACTCGGAAGCGTACGGACGCTTGATCGAGCAGAACGGCGCCGAGAACTACTACGCGCAGCGCTACACGCTCGACTTCGTGGCCGAGCTGGCGCGCTCGGAGCGCGTGTCGTCGGTGACGGTGGTGACGTTCTCGCGCGACGAGGCGCTGCAAGAGCTGGCGCCCGGCCTGCGCACCGCGGGGCTGGAGCTGTATCCGCAAGGGGGCGCGTCTCGGCATAAGGAGATGATCCGGCTGGTCGCGTCGCTCGATCCCACGCACTTGATCGTGTCCGCGCCGATCGTGCCGCTGCTGCGCTGGGGCATGGAGCAAGAGATCCCGGTGCTGCCGTTGTTCGCGGACAGCTTCCGCGGCGACGATCTGCGCACCCAGGTGCGCAACGCGCGGCTGGCGTTCGTGCTCAACGATCCGCGCATTCGCTTCGTGGCCAACCACAACCTGGCGGCGTCGCTCGACCTGGCGCGGATCGGCGTGATCGACTCGAAGATCGTGCCCTACGACTGGCCGGCGGTGGACTCGCCCGCGCACAACCCCGCCAAGCAGGCACCCACGGGCGAGCGGGGCATCAAGCTGCTGTACGTGGGCATGGTGTGCGAGGCCAAGGGCGTGGGCGACCTGCTGCGCGCGGTCGCGGAGCTGGTGCGCGGCGAGCTCGATGTGACGCTCGACGTGATCGGGCAGAGCCGCGATGGGGCGATGCAGGCGCTCTGCGCGGAGCTGCAGCTGGAGGGGCGCGTGCGCTTCCTGGGCATGCGGCCCCACGCGGAGGTACGGCGCGCGATGCGCGAGGCCGACGTGGTGGTGGTGCCGAGCCGCCACGAGTATCCCGAGGGGCTGCCGATGACGCTCTACGAGGGGCTCTGCTCGCGCACGCCGCTCGTGGTCAGCGACCACCCGATGTTTCAGCTGCGCATCCGCGACGACGAGAACGCGCTGGTGTTCCGCGCCGGCGACCCCAGCTCGCTGGCGGCGCGGGTGCGGCAGCTGATCGCCGAGACCAAGCTGTACGAGCGGCTCTCCGAGAACGCGGTGCAGGCTGCCGAGGGCTATCTGTGCCCGCTCAAGTGGGACCGCCTGATCGAGGCGTGGCTCGACCCGGCGCACGGCGCCGAGATCCAGAGCAACCTGCTGAGTACGCAGCCCGTGACCGCCCAGTCCGCCTGACTACACGCGTCTGCATAGCTACTGGTCGAGGGCGGAGTGCCGATGGGCGCTGCGTGCGATATACCCTCCGCGGGCAAACCCGGGGTGGCGCCGACGAACATGCAGGAACTTGAGGCTGTGCGGGTCGGGGCCGTGGTGATCGGCCGCAACGAGGGTGAGCGCTTGCAGAAGTGTCTGCGCTCGCTGGTTGGGCGCGTGACGCCGCTCGTGTATGTCGACTCGCAATCCAGCGACGACAGCGTTGCGTTTGCGCGCTCGCTCGGCGTCGAGGTCGTGGAGCTCGACCTCTCGATTCCGTTCACGGCTGCGCGCGCGCGCAACGAAGGCTTCGAGCGCCTGCGGGCGATCGCCCCGGAGACCGCGCTGGTGCAGTTCGTCGACGGCGACTGCGAGGTGCTGGCGGGCTGGGTCGAATTCGCGCGCGACACGCTCACGGCCGACCCCGCGCTGGTCGCGGTCACCGGCGTGCGGCGCGAGCGCTTTCCCGAGCGCAGCGTGTTCAACGAGCTGTGCGACGTCGAGTGGCGCATGGGCACGTTCGGCGAGACCAACCGCTTCGGCGGCGACGTCATGATCCGCGCCAGCGCGCTGGTCGCGGTCGGCGGCTACAACCCCAAGGTGATCGCCGCCGAAGACGACGAAGTCGCGCTGCGCCTGTTCGAGAACGGCGGCAAGATCCTGCGCGTGGACCGCGAGATGACGCTGCACGACGCGGCGATCTACAAGGTCTCGCAGTGGTGGCAGCGCGCCAAGCGTGCGGGTCACGGCTACGCGCAGGTCTCGTACCTGCATGGCGAGCCGCCCGCGAACAAGTTCAAGCAAGAGAAGAAGCGCGTCTTGACCTGGGGCGTGGCGGTGCCGGCGGCGCTGCTCGCGCTCGCGCCGCCTTCGCTGGGCGCATCGTTGTTGCTCGCGAGCGTGTACCCGCTGCGCGCCGCGCGCGTGGCCGCCAACTCGCTACGCGAAGGAATGTCGCCACGCGCGAGCGCCGTCTGGGGCTTGTCGTGCGCCTTCACCAGCTTTCCCGAAGCGGTCGGGATGGCCAAGTTCCACGTCGATCGGCTGCTCTCGCGAGCGCCAAAAATCATCGAGTACAAAGGGCCAGAAGCGCAATGAGCAATAGCGTGACCAACAAGCGCCGCGTCGCCCTGCTGGGCGCAGGGTACATCTCGAAGTTCCACGTCGAAGCCGTGCGCGCGGTGAAGAACGCCGAGCTCGTCGCCATCTGCGACATCGGCATCGGCAAGGCGGAGTCGCTGGCGAGCATCTACGGCATCCCGAAGTCGTACGCGAGCCTGGACACGATGCTCGCGGAGGAGAAGCTCGACGCGGTGCACGTGCTGTTGCCGCCGCAGATCCACGGGCCCTCGATCACGCGTATCCTCGAGGCCGGCGTCGACGTGCTGGCCGAGAAGCCGCTCACCGCGACCAGCGCCGAGTCCAAGCAGCTGAAGGACAAGGCGGCCGAGCTCGGCCGCAAGCTGGGTGTCAGCCACAACTTCCTGTATTCGCCGAACTACGAGCAGTTCTTCGAGGACTTCAAGGCCAACCGCTTCGGGCGCGTCGATCAGATCGAGATCGTGTGGAACAAGCCGCTCGGTCAGCTGATGGCGCCCACGCTCGGCGGCTGGCTGTTCGCGAAGCCGGAGAACGTGCTGTTCGAGGTGGGCCCGCACTCGTTCGGTCACCTGGCGCACCTGGTCGGCGGCATCGACGACCTGATCGTGACGCCCAAGGATCGCATCGAGCTGCCCAAGGGCGGCGAGTTCTTCCGGCGCTGGGAAGTGCTGGGCTGGAAGAACGGCGCCAGCGTGCGCCTGCGCTTCGCGTTCATCGACGGCTTCACGCAGCACTACATCCAGGTGCGCGGCAGCGCGGCGATCGCCACCGTGGACTTCGAGCGCGGCACGTACGTGCGCACCGAGCACACGGCACAGGTGCTCGACGTCGATCGCTTCGCCGCCGATCTGCGCAACGCCGCCAGCTCGGTCGTGCAGGCGAGCGAGACGCTCGGGCGCTTCGTGCTGGCAAAGGCCGGTCTGGTGAAGGAAGGCGCGCCGTTCCAGCGCAGCATCACGCGCTGCGTGCGCTCGTTCTACGACGGCCTGGAGCGCGGCACGCTGGACACGCGCGTGAGCCCCGAGCTGGGCACGCTGGCGGTGGAGCTGGCCGAGCGCGTCACGGCGGCGGCCAAGCTCGCCGAGCCCGCCGCGTCGAAGAAGAAGAAGGGCGGCAACGGCAAGGAAGTCGTGGTCGCGCCGCCGCCGCAGGTCGCCAGTGGCGTCACGGAGACCGTGCTCGTGATCGGCGGCACCGGCTTCATCGGTCAGGCGCTGGTGAAGAAGCTACGCGAGGCGGGCTACGGCGTACGCATGATCGCGCGCTCGCCGGACTCGGTGTCGAACGAGATCAAGCAGCTCGGCGTGTCCGTGGTGCGCGGCGATCTCGCGGACACCAAGTCGATCGAGAACGCGCTCGGCGGCATCAAGCAGATCTACCACCTCGCGCGCGGCACCGGCGACACCTGGGAAGACTACGTCAAGACCGACGTGGAGCCGACGCGTCGGCTCGCGGAGCTGGCGATCGCGAAGGGCGTCGAGCGGCTGTACTACACGTCGTCGATCGCGATCTATTACGCCGGCAAGCGCGCGGGCACGATCACCGAGGAGACGCCGCCGCACGACGCGGTGCTGCGGCTCAACATCTACCCGCGCGCGAAGGTGGAGATCGAGAAGCAGCTGCTCGACCTGCATCGCACCAAGGGCCTCGGGGTGGTGATCTTCCGCCCCGGCATCGTGCTCGGACCAGGCGGCAACCCGCTGCACTGGGGCATCGCGGGCTGGCCGTTCAACTCGGTGCCGCGCCTGTATGGCGACGGCAACTCGCCGCTGCCGATCGTGTTGGTCGACGACTGCGCGGACGCGATGGTGCGCGCGCAGAGCGTGAAGGGCATCGAGGGAGAGAGCTTCAACATCATCGGCGAGCCGGTGATCACGGCCCACCAGTACCTGGACGAGCTGGAGCGCGCCGCGGGCGTGAAGTTCAACCGCGTGCCCACCTCCAGCGCGCGCTACTTCGTCGAGGACATCGGCAAGTACGTGATCAAGGCGATCGGCCGCGACCCCGCCGCCAAGGTGCCGAGCTTCTACAACAGCGACAGCCGCAGCTGCGCCGCGCGCTTCGACGCTACGCGCGCCCGCCAGCGCCTCGGCTGGGTCCCGACCACGGACCGGGAGAAGGTGATCCACGAGGGGATCGTGCTGCCCGCGAGGCAGTTCCTGAGCTGAGCCCTGTAGCGCTTTGCCCCAGGCATAGCGCGCGCTTCGCGTGTGCTCACTTGCCCTACGTGAAGCGCATCGCCGTCATCACCGCGCTCGCGCTGTACGTGGCGCTGGGCATCCACGCGCAGGTCCAGCACCTGGCGCAGAAGCCCTTGCCGCAGTTCTTGATGGAGGACTACGGCTACTACGCGCAGGCGTTCGCGCGCTGGCAGCACGGGCAGAGCCCGTACGCCGATCACACGATCGGCACGGCGTTCTTGTACCCGCCGCCGTCGTTGCTGCTGGTGGGAGGGCTCGAGGCGCTCGGGCCGCTGGCGACGAAATACGCCGGATACGCGACGCTGAGCCTGCTCGCGCTGGTGATGACGATCATCCTCGCCGTGCGCGGAGTGCGTCCGCACGAAGAAGGCGAGGCGCGCGAGGGGGCGCTGCGCGCGCTGGCGGCGCGGCAGACGTTCGCCAGCGATGAGCGCGTGTACGTCGCGATCGTGTTGGCGCTCGGCTTCGCGCCCGTGGCCTGGTGCCTGTACCTCGGGCAGGTGAACCTGTTCGTGATGTTCACGCTGGCGGCCGGCTTCTACCTCGCCGATCGTCATCCCGTCGCGGCCGGCTCGGCGATCGCCGTCGGCGCGGCGATCAAGCTGACGCCGGTGGCGCTCCTGGTGCTGATGCTGCGGCCTCGCTACGCGCGGGTGTTCGTGGGCTTCGCGGCCACGCTGGCAGGGCTGACGATCGTCACGGCGCTCGTGTTCGGGGTCGAGCTGTTCGGCGACTACGTGGGCACCGTGCGCGCGCTGAAGGACAGCTTCCCGCTCGGGCTCAACGGCAGCCTGTCGCTGATCAACACGCTCTATCTGCTGGCGGGCGCGGTGGGCGTGCCCACGGAGGGGTGGCACGGGGCGGTGCAGCTGCTGTGGACGGCCAGCGTGGGTGCGATGATGCTCGGCGGTGCGTGGCTCGCGCGCAAGGGCGAGCAGCGGCACCTGTTCTTCGCGCTGGTGGCGCTGGGCATGACGGTGGTGCCGAACGTGCTCTGGTATCACCACCTGGTGTTCGTGATCCCGGCCTTGCTCACGCTCTGGCTCTCGCCGCAGTCGACGCCCTGGCTGCGCGCAGGGGCGGTGACGGCGTTCGCGGTGATGCAGCTGGACGCGTTGCTGTCGCCGAAGCTCGACAAGCTGACCACCACGCCGGTGCTGGTGCTGCTGATGGCGGCCACGCTTGCCGCGCTGGTGTTGCGGGCGCCCAGGCGCTTGGTGTTACGCGACGCGGTGATCGCAGGCGGAGAAGTTCGCGGTCGGGCGTAGTGCTGATATGATGCGCAGTGATCATGCGCTTCTCGATCGTCCACGCTGCAGACCTGCACCTCGATAGCCCGCTGGTCGGGCTCGAGCGCTATGAAGGTGCGCCCGTGGCCGAGCTGCGCAGCGCCACCCGGCGCGCGCTGGCCAACCTGGTCCAGCTCTGTCTGGACGAGGACGCCAAGCTGCTCCTGCTCGCCGGCGACCTGTACGACGGCGACTGGAAGGACTACTCCACCGGCCTGTACTTCGCGTCCCAGCTCGCCCGGCTGCGCGAGGTCGGCACGCGTGTGGTCTGGATCCGCGGTAACCACGACGCGCAGAGCAAGATCACCAAGCACCTCGCGCTCGGCGAGCACTGCACGGAGCTCGCCACCAAGAAGCCCGAGACGGTGCTGCTCGATCCGCTCGACGTCGCGGTGCACGGGCAGGGCTTCGCCACCGCGGCGGTCAGCGAAGACCTGAGCGAGCGTTACCCGCCGCCGATCGCGGGGGCGCTCAACTTCGGGCTCTTGCACACCGCGCTCGGCGGGCGACGCGGGCACGCGAGCTACGCCCCGTGCGACGCATCGGCGCTGGCGCTGCGCGGCTACGACTACTGGGCGCTCGGCCACGTGCACCAGAGCGAGGTGGTGCAGGCCGAGCCGTACATCGTGTTCCCGGGCAACCTGCAGGCGCGGCACGTGCGCGAGACGGGCGCCAAGGGCGCGATGTTGATCACGGTCGAGGACGGCGCCATCCAGAGCGTGCGGCCGCGCGCGCTGGACGTGGTGCGCTTCGCGCAGGTCGAGGTGGACGTCAGCGAGGCGCGTGGGCTCGGCGAGGCCGCGGAGCTGACCGAGCAGCGCCTGATCGCGGAGCGCGCGCAGTCCGACGGGCGCCTGCTGTGCGCGCGCGTGCATCTGAGCGGGCGCTCGCGTGCGCATGCCGAGCTGGCGCGTGAAGCAGAGCGCACCGAGAGCGAGCTGCGCGCGCGCGCCCACGAGCACGACGTGTGGGTCGAGGGCGTGAAGGTCGCGACCGACCATCCGTACGACGTCAAGGCGCTGGCCGCGCGCGAGGACGCGACCGGGCAGCTGGTGCGCACGCTGCGTATGCTGGACGAGAAGCCGTCCGCGCGGGGCGAGCTGATGGACGAGCTGCGCAAGCTGGAGCGCTCGCTGCCGCACGAGGTCTCGCTGAGCGCGCTCGGCATCGACCTGAGCGACGAGCGCTCGACCCAGGCGTTGATTCAGGACGTGGGGCGCATGCTGTTGCCGCGCGTCGCGGGGGGCGAGCCATGAGGCTGCAGCGCCTGGAGCTGATGGCGTTCGGTCCGTTCAGCGGCAAGCAGCTCACGTTCTCGGAGCGCCCGCTGCAGCTGATCTACGGCCCGAACGAGGCCGGCAAGAGCACCACGCTGCGCGCGCTGACGGGCCTGCTCTACGGCATCGATGCGCGCACGAGCGACGCGCACCTGCACGAGATGAGCAAGCTGCGCGTCGGGGCCACGCTGGTCGATCAGGGTAGGACGCTGACGCTGACGCGGCGCAAGGGCGTGAAGAACACGCTGCTCGATAGCGAGGGCGGCGCGCTGCCCGAGGACGTGCTCGGGCCCTGGCTCGGGGGGCTGGACGAGAAGCTGTTCAAGCAGATGTTCGGGCTCGATCACGAGCGCCTGCGGCAGGGCGCCGAGGCGCTGCTGCGCGCGGGTGGGCAGCTCGGTGAGGTGCTGTTCGACGCCAGCACCGGTGGGCGCAGCGTGCACGTGACGCTGGAGCAGCTGCGCGCGGAGGCGGACGCGCTGTACAAGGCGCGCGGTCGCTCGCCGCTGCTGAACGCGGCGCTGGAGGCGCTCAAGGAGCGCAAGACGGAGCGCAACGCGGCGATGCTGTCGCCGCAGGCGTTCGTCGATCAGCAAGCGGGGCTCGAAGAGGCGCGGCAAGAGCGCAGCGCGGCGGCGAGCGCGCGTGCTGCGATGGCGGCCGAGCGGGCACGGCTGACGAGGCTGCTCGCGATCGCCCCCTTGTTGGCCAAGCGCGATCAGCTCGCCGAGGAGCTGCGAGCGCTCGGCGAGCCGGTGGAGGCGAGCGAGGCGCCGGTGC
>DASUME010000826.1:0-8678 GCA_036277895.1 Polyangiales bacterium | reverse complement strand
CCACCGGCTCGGGCAGGCCGCTGTCTTCCACGCCGAGGGGTCCCCACGGCGCGGCGTGCTCCAGCACCACGAAGCGCGCCGTGTCCGAGATGGCCGTGCCGGCCAGCGGCTCGTTCGCCGCGAGACTGATCTCTGCACATCGCATGCGCGAGATCCTAGCGCGCGCTCATTCCTGTTCGAGCGTGTGCGCGAACTCGAGCGCGAGGTTCGCGCGCGAGGGCTCTCTGCGCGCACGGCGTGTACGCGCCGAACGCGGCAGCTTCGCCGCTCCGCCTGCCCCGCGCGCGTTGGCCTCGCCCCCCGCGTCGAACGGGAGCTCGAGCTGGAATGGGAGGATCAGCTGGAACACGCCGGGATGGTGCCGGAATTCGGCCCGATACGCCAATCCTTGGTGGCGCTTTTCAGGCCGGCCGGCGGCGCTGCCGGCGGCGGCGCCAGGCCAGCAGCAAAGGCACCGCGAGCGCGCTCCAGGGTGCCTCGCTCCCCGAGGCGAGCGCACAGGAGCCACCCTTGCTGCGACTCCGAGCGTCCGGAAACGCCTCGCCTGGCGGGTAGATGTCGCACAGGCCCGCGATGTCGTCGGGCGCCAGGCTGCGCTTGCTGACCTCCTGCGGATCCGCGTCGCACCACATGGTCGAGCCCTCGACCGCGCTGTGCGAGAGCCCGAGGAAGTGGCCGAACTCGTGGGTCGCCACATTGCGCAGGTCCGTGCGCGGATCCGTCGCGGTACAGCCGTTGTCGGAGCAGTCCCCAAACGGATCCATGCGCCCGTTGAACATCATGTCCGCGCCGAGGATGTCGCCGTTGCGCGAGTTGAACCACACGGCCGTGATCGCGAATGCCTGCGAGGGCAGCTCCTGGGCCGCCCACTCCTGCACGCTGAAGTGCACGATCACGTTGTCGTTCGGTTCCCTGTTCTCCCCCTCCTCGGGGCCGACCGTGAGCGTGGTCTCCTGCGTCGCGGCGGTGCTGTCGAGGCCGACCGACTCGCCGTTGCACCGGACGTTCTCCCAGGTGGCGAGCGACTGGCCGATCAAGCGACGCAGCTCGGCGTCCGCGAGCTGCGGGAAGCCGTCCACGTTGAAGGCGTACTCGAGGTGCGGGCTCGGCCAGGCCAGAGCCAGCCCGTTCATGGGACACTCCTCGGGACAGGAGCTGGCCGCCGGGTCGAGGGTGTGCGTGCGGCAGTACGCTTGCGCCGAGCCCGCGCCGAGGAGGAACAGCGCGCCGGCGCACAACCCGAGAATGCGTACGACCATCGCGTTCATTTTAGGGGGAGCGCCGGAAATTGCGACCGCGTAACGGGCCGGTTCCAAAAGCTCACACGCCGAACACGAACCCAAACTCGAACAGGCCCTGCGAGATCTGAACGTCGAGATCGGGGGCGCTGCCGTCGACATCGTGCTCGAACCAGTGGCCGACCCAGCCGAGCTCGACGAACAGGCCGGCTTTGCGGCTGAACCACCACTCCATGCCCGCCACGGTGACGGACATCGTGAAGCCGATGGCGGGGTTATCCACCCCTACGTAGTCGTCATTGAGCACGCTCAGGGTGAGCCCAGGTGCGAGCCCTCCGTAGAACCGGAAGGCGCGCCAGTCGTAGTGACCGATCGCCCGGAAGCTGGGGTCGAGCAGGAAGCTGCGTCCGACGCCCTCGTAGTAGTAGTCCGGCTCCCACCAGGACATGCGCAGCATGGCGCCGATGCTGATGTAGCGGTGCACCTCGTGGTCCCAGTGGCCGCGGAGGCCGACGGTCGCGTCGAGGTCGCCCCAGCCGCGGGCCGGCCCGGGTTGGTCGAAGTCGACTTCACCGCCGAAGTCGAGCGCCATGCCGACGCCCAGGTGATCACGCGGCCCGCCGGTCTGCGCGGAAGCGCTCGCCGAGAACAACAACACCAGCACCGAGAGCAAACTTGTCCTGAGCACGGAACCCTCCCCCTTCACGCCGGTCCTTAGGTAGGTCGATTGCCCCAGCCGCGCAAGAACGCGTGGTAGATCGGCCCCATGCGCGAGAACCGGTTGGCTTCGGAGACGAGCCCGTACCTGCTGCAGCACGCCCACAACCCCGTCGACTGGTACCCGTGGGGCCCCGAGGCGCTCGCGCGCGCCAGGCGCGAGGACAAGCCGATCCTGCTCAGCATCGGCTACGCGGCTTGCCACTGGTGCCACGTGATGGAGCGCGAGTCGTTCGAGGACGATGCGGTGGCCGCGCTGATGAACGAGCACTTCGTGAGCATCAAGGTCGACCGCGAGGAGCGCCCGGACCTCGACGACATCTACATGGCGGCGACGATGGCGATGACCGGACGCGGCGGCTGGCCGATGACGGTGTTCCTCGCGCCCGATCAGCGGCCGTTCTTCGCCGGCACGTACTTCCCGCCCGAGCGCCGTCATGGACTGCCGGGCTTCAGCGAGCTGCTGACGCGCATCGCCGAGGTGTGGCAGGAAGATCGCGCGGGTGTGGAGGCGCAGGCCGCGCAGCTCAGCGAGGCGGTACGCACGCAGCTCGACGCCAGCGAGTCGAGCGCGATCCCTCCGGACGCGATCGCGGCCGCGGTGAAGCAGCTCGCGGATGCGTACGATCCCGAGTGGGGCGGCTTCGGGCGCGCGCCCAAGTTCCCGCCCTGCCCCGCGCTGCGCTTGTTGCTGCGCCACGCCGCACACGGCGGTGACGGCCTCGCGCTCGCGCGCGGCACGCTCGACGGCATGGCGAACGGCGGCCTCTACGATCACGTCGCGGGCGGCTTCGCGCGCTACTCCACCGACGAGCGCTGGCACGTGCCGCACTTCGAGAAGATGCTGTACGACAACGGCCAGCTCGCGCGCGTGTACGTCGAGGCGTTTCAGCTCACCGGCGACGTCAACTATCGACGCGTGGCCGAAGAGACGCTCGACTACCTGCTGCGCGAGATGCAATCGCCGAGCGGCGGCTTCTACAGCGCGACCGACGCCGACAGCGAAGGTGTGGAGGGCAAGTTCTTCACCTTCACGCAAGCCGAGCTCGAAGAGATCCTCGGCAACGACGCGCCGGCGTTCATCGCGTACTACGGCGTCACGGCCGAAGGAAACTGGGAACACACGAACGTGCTCTGGACGCCACGTCCGCTCGACGAGGTCGCGCGCTCGTTGGGGCTCGACGACCTGCGCACGTCGATCGAACGTTCGCGCGCGGCGGTGTACGCGGCGCGCCTGAAGCGTGTGCCGCCGTTGCTCGACGACAAGATCCTGGTGAGCTGGAACGGGCTCGCGATCGGTGCGCTCGCCGAGGCGGCGCGCGTGTTCGGAGAGGCGCGCTACCTCGCTGCAGCGGTGCGCGCGGCCGACGATCTGCTCGCGCGCTTCGTGCGTCCGGACGGAGGCCTGTATCGCACCGCGCGCGGCGAGCGTGTGCACCTCGACGCGTACCTGGAGGACTACGCGTTCCTGGCCACGGCGCTGGTCGATCTGTACGAAGCGGGCGCGGGCGCGCGCTACCTCGAGTGCGCGCTGCAGCTGAGCGAGCGTATGGTGCGCGACTTCGCGGACACCGAGGGCGGCTTCTACCAGACCGCACACCAGCACGAGGCACTGCTGGCGCGCCCGCGCGACAGCCAGGACGACGCGATGCCGAACGCCAACGCGATCGCGGCCGAGGCCTGTGCACGGCTGGCGGCGCACTTCGCGCGCGACGACCTGCGCACCGTCGCGGAGCGTGCGGTACAGCGCGCGGGCTCGCTGGTCACACGCTCGCCGCGCTCCTTCGCGAGCACGCTGGCGGTGGCCGATCTGCTCGCTCGCGGGCCGGTCGAGGTCGCGATCGTCGGCCCGGAGCCGGAGAGCGAGCCGCTGCGCCGCGCCGTGGCCCGGGTGTACCTGGCGAATCGCATCCTGGGCTACGGTTTGGGCTCGGAAGCGCTGCCTCTTCTAGCCGGGAAGACAATGGTCAAGGGCGCACCCGCGGTGTACGTGTGCCGGGACTTCGCGTGCGAGGCGCCCCTGACCCGCCCCGAAGACGTGGTGATGTCACTGCAACGCCGCGCGTCGGGTTGACCCGAGCGGCGACATCCGCTTGAACTCGTCCGTTCCGTAAGAAAGGGCTGCACTTATGTCTCGACTCCTCGACGTCACCGGCGTCGGCAACGCCATCGTAGATGTCCTCGCCAAGACGGAAGACGCCGCACTCGCCTCGCTCGGCCTGACCAAGGGCAGCATGGCGCTGATCGACGCCGCCCGCGCGGACAGCCTGTACGAGCTGATGGGCCCGGCGGTCGAGGTCAGCGGTGGCTCGGTGGCCAACAGCATGGCGGGCATCGCCTCGCTGGGCGGCACGGCCGGCTACATCGGCAAGGTGAAGGCCGACCAGCTGGGCGACGTGTTCGCGCACGACATCCGCGCGGCCGGTGTGGAGTTCGAGACCTCCAAGGCGCAGGGTGGTCCGTCGACCGCTCGCTGCCTGGTGCTGGTCTCGCCTGACGGCGAGCGCACGCTCAACACGTACCTCGGCGCGTGCGTGGAGCTCGGGCCCGAAGACATCGACGAAGCGCTGATCGCGCGCAGCAAAGTGATCTACCTGGAAGGCTACCTGTGGGATCCGCCGCGCGCGAAGGAGGCGATGCTCAAGGCCGCCAACCTCGCGCACAAGCACGGCCAGCGCGTGGCGCTCTCGCTCTCGGACGGCTTCTGCGTGGCGCGCCATCGCGCGGAGTTCGCGCGCCTGATCGAGGACCACGTCGACATCCTGTTCGCGAACGAGGGAGAGATCGGCGCGCTCACCGAGACGAGCGACTTCGAGCAAGCAGCCGCGGCGGTCAAGGATCGCTGCGAGGTCGCCGTGCTCACGCGCGGCGCCAAGGGTGCGGTCGTGCTCACGCAGGGCGAGCGCTACGAAGTGCCGGCCGACAAGGTCTCGCAGGTGGTCGACACGACGGGCGCGGGCGATCTGTTCGCCGCGGGCTTCCTGTTCGGCTTCACGCACGGCTACAGCCCGGCCGACTCGGCACGCCTCGGCGCGGTCGCAGCCGCGGAGATCATCAGCCACATCGGCGCCCGCCCCGCCACGTCGCTGCGCGAGCTGATCGGCGCGCGCGGTCTCGTGTGAAGGGGTTGCTGCTGCTCGCCTTTGCGATCGCCAAGCCGCCGCCGGTCGTGCCGGAGCCGCTGATCGCGGCGTGCAGCGCAAGTCCGCCGGCGCGCCCTGCTCGGTCACGTTCGGCGGCACCACCAAGACCGGCGCCTGCGTGAAGCTGCAAGACGACACGCTCGCTTGCATGCAGGCGCGCAAGAAGCACTAGCGACAGCGGCCGATCGTTCGCGTTTGGCCATTGCCGTAGCTCGCGATCAGGTTGCCGCTGGCGTCGGCACGCACGCCCGTGGCGTCGCCAGTCGGATAGCCGTCTTGAAGCGCGCTGGCCTCGAACGGCTGCGCGAAGCCGGTGGTGCGGTCGAGGCCGTTGCCGCCCTCGGTGATCGAGGTCCCGAAGTCGAACGCGAGCTCCTGCGGGGCCGCATCGAGGAACATGAACACGGACGTGTTCGTGTACTCGATCGAGAGCGCGCCGTCGGTGTTGAACTCGAGCGTGCCCGACGCGGACTCGACGAGCTCGCCGCCCGCTACAGTCTCGGCACCGCGCACCGTCGCGTGCCAGTCCCAGGACGCGTCGTCTGTCTTGACGAAGTAGAGCGTCACCGGGTGCGCCACCGACAGCGAGTCGTACGCCACGAACGACGTCGAGGCGCTGGAGCTCTGCGCGGGTGCTTGCACATCGAACGCGCGCACCGGCATCAGCGCGCGCACGTCGAGGTTCGCCGTGATCACCACGCGCGCGGTCGGCTTGGCGAGCAGCCGCGGCGGCAGCTCCACCCCGAGCGCACGCAGCGTGGCGAGGTCGAGTGTGCCGCCGTCCCCCGGACAGCGCGCCTCTCGCCCGCCATCACGCTCCGCGCCGACCTCCAGCGTACGCGGGCATCCGCCGACCGCGAGCATTGCCAGGAGCCACATTCGCGTGGTCATGCCCGCATGCTAGCGAGTCACTTCGCCCCTGAGACCTGCGCGAGCGCTGGCGTCCCCAGCTCCGAAGCAGCCCACTTTGCACAGAGCGCAACCGCTCAGTTCGCCTTCTGCACCAGCACGTCGAACTGCAAGTACGCGCACGACTGCCCGACCCCAGCGCCGCACGCACGATGACCCCGTGCGAAGATGCGGGTCGGCATGACAAGCGTTGACTACGCGTATTCGATTTCCGCCCCATGAGGCGGCGTGTTCTCGTTGTTTCGACCTTGGCCGCCTTTTGCATGGCCAGCGCCGTCTGGATACGGGGCTGCATCATGGGCATGTGCGGCAACGAAATTCAGCACACCGTGCTGTCTCCCGATCATTTGCGAACAGCACACCTCTTCGTTCGCAGCTGCGGTGCGATGGATCGCGATGTCTGGTGGGTCGCTATCATCGACGCGGACGATGAACTGGGCAACCACGCCGGCAACGTCATGGCATTTCGCCGCTCGCAGAGCGCACGCGGTCTCGCGGCCCGACTTGAGTGGAAGAGCGACGTGTTGCTCCAGGTGTCGTACCCCCAGTACAGCGAGCTGTTCCGACGTTTCGACGACGTGGAAGGCGTACTTGTGATGTACGTCGAACAGCCCTTGGCGCAGTGGAACGAGCCCGACCCGCCGTGGAAGCTGCGCCTCTCCCCCGAGCAGTCCCGCATGCGCTGACGCGCCTAGCTCTCGAACGATCGCGGCATGCGCGCAAGTATCGCTCAACCGCGCCTTCAATCGGAGACGTCGCAGTACATCGTGTCGAGGTCGAAGCCGGCCGAGCCGCCGTGGCCCCAGATGATCATCGGCCGGTGTCCACCGACGTGGCGAAACACGATGTGCACTTCGGGTCCTCGCGCACCGAACAGGAACGTCCGCGTCCTCCCCTTCTGCGCTTCCAGCTCGTAGAAGGCCCGCACGTTCTCCGAGTTGATGGGGCCGTGTTCCGCCTCGAAGCGGCGGGCATCTTCGGCGAAAACGAGGAGGTGCTGCTTCAGCTCGCCCCAGCGACCGAAGTTGCGGGCACGGACGTTCAGCGCGCAGCAAAGGAGCACGCTCAGCGAAAAGCCGGCACCGAACACCGCCGTGCGTCGGATTGACTGCAACCTCTGCGACGAAGGTCCCCGAAAACGCGCGCGCAGGTAGCAAACGAGGAAGACTGTCGCCCAGATCAGGAGCCAGCACAGCGCCAACCATTCGAGCGCTTCTGGGCCGGACGGATCACCCGGTAGACCCGGGCACATCGGTTCGTCTGCGCTGCGGAAGAGGCTGCACAGCGGTGGGTCCACGTCGAAACTCTACCGGATAGCGTCAGAGAGGAGCGGCAGTGTTGGGGTAGATGATGCCGAGGGCGCCGAGGCACATCTCGTCGAGCGTGTCTTCGCCGAGGCGCACCTCGACGGGGGCGGTCTTGCCCTGGTCTTCGAGTGCGCGCGCGACGAAGTGGTTGTCCATCGTGTTGTCGTAGATGCACTTGAAGTGCATCGTGTCGCCGTCGCTGAGGGTGGGGTACGTCTCGTAGGTGGCGTCGTAGCCGTAGCCGCGCTGCCAGTTGAAGTCCCAGCTCGGCGTCTGGATCAGGCACTCGCTCGCGGGCTCTCCTTCCTTGGGCGCCTTGTGGTCCACCCAGATGCGCAGGTCGCGGCCGACGTAGTGCATGTGTGTGCCCATGCCGAAGACCTTGATCGCCGACAGCGGCAGCTTCCAGGTCCAGGTGTTCTCCTCGACGTGATCCTTCACGTTGGGCGGGATCAGGAACTCGGCCACGGTCTCGTTCGGCTGCTTGAGCAGGTTGCCGGTGCCCTGCGGGTACTCGACCGGCTTCTGGAAGTTGCCGAGCAACACCGTGCGGCTGACGTACTTGGGCGGCGTCTCGGTGATCGTCAGCCCGAGCCGCGTGCCCTCGTCGATCTCCTCGCCGCCACCGGTGGGGTGGTAGTGGATGTCGAGCAGCACCAGCGCGTCCTTGGAGATCGGCTGGCCACTGTTCGGCGGCGCCTGGTTCGGGATGCCGCCGGGCGCCCACGCGTCGAGCATCTCGAACGACAGCGGCGCCACCAGCGCGGGACCGCCGAAGCAGTCGTACGAGCCGCCGATGCCCACGCCCTTCTGCTCCTTGATCAGCGCCTCCAGCTCCGCCTTCGTGCGCGGCCGCGCGAACAGCTCCCCGAAGATCGGGTCGTTCACCTTCCCGGGCGGGATCAGGTACGAGACGACGTGGTGCAGCACCTTGGCGTTCGCGGGCGTGATCAGGCGGCTGGTGACGTACGCGTCGTTGAGCAGCGCCGGATCGACGATCGCGCAGCTGTGCAGGTCCCTGGTGCCGCCGATCTTCGCGGTCGGGAACACCAGCTTCACGTCCTCCTTGTCGAGCTTGATCGCGGGCGGCGGCTTCACCACCGCGGCGCTCGCCGCGTCGCCCTCGGGCGCACCGTGATCGGCCCAGTCGCGGATCTTCGCCTTCTCCTCGGCGCTGAGACGGAGGTCGTCGGCCCACTTGAAGCGCGGCTTGCAGTCCGCGGTCTCCTGCGCGAGGAACGGCGGCATGGTGCCGGCCTCGACCGCCGCCGCCATGCGCTTCGCGAACGGCTTGGACGTGGCGTACGACTTCAGCGAGAACGGCGCGATGCCGCCCTCCACGTGACAGCCGCTGCACTTCTCGC
>DASUME010000825.1:0-15497 GCA_036277895.1 Polyangiales bacterium | reverse complement strand
CCCGTGCGCGAACAACGGCAGCACCGCCTGGGTGAATCGGTGCGCCAGCGCAATCTTCGCCTCGAGCGGCCGGCTGCGCAGCACGCTGCCCCGGAGCGAGGCCCGCTTGCCGACCAGCAGGCCGAGCGGGAGCTCCCCCTTGGCGCCACCGAGCAGGCCGATGGTCACGATGGTGCCCCCGGGCGCGACCGCCTTGATGTTCTCGGCGAGGTAGCTCGCACCCACCGTGTCGAGGATGGCGTCCGCGTAGCGCCCGCCGGTGAGCTCGCCCACGCGCTCGGCGAACTTGGCGTCTCCGGTCACGATGCCGTGCACCAGGCCGAGCGCCTTGACCCGCTCCAGCTTCTCCGCCTGGCGCGAGGTGCCGATCGCGGTGCCGCCGGCGGCCTGCACCAGCTGCAGTGCGGCCGTGCCGATGCCGCTGCCGATGGCGTGGATCAAGGCGGTGGAGCCGAGCCCGATGCCGGCCTGCACGAACAGCGCGTCGAACGCCGTCATGAACACCTCGGGGATCGCCGCGGCGTGCACCAGGTCGATGCCCACCGGAACCGGCACCAGCTCGCGCTCGTGCATCACGATGTGCGTCGCGAGCGCGCCGCCGCCGCAGATCGCCATCACCTTGTCGCCGACCTTGCGCGTGCGCACTTCGCTGCCGACCTTGGCGACGTGGCCCGCGAACTCCAGGCCCGGCACGTCGGCCACCACGCCCGGCGGCGCAGGGTAGACACCCTTGCGCTGCAGGCAGTCGGCGCGGTTCACGCCCGCGGCGGCGATCTCGATCAGGACCTCAGTCGGTCCGGGCTCGCGCACTTCGATGGTGTCGAGCGAGAGCACCTCGGGGCCGCCCGGGGCGGTGATGCGTACGGCATGCGCTTGCGTCATGCCGCGAAGGTAGGCGTTAGCCTCGCGCGAGCAAGCTCAGCTCAGCGCCTCCTGCGGAAGCGTGGTGATGCGTTGCACGAGCCGGCGCAGTGCGTCTTCCGTGCACGGCGTCTCCAGCAGTGCGTGCACCTCGCCGGTAGCTTCCGCGAGCCAGGCTTCGGAGACTTGCTTCGAGTCCCCCACCAACACGCGGCGCACGTGCGGGTAGTTGCGCGCGACGAACTCCACCAGCTCGTAGCTCGGCATCTCCGGGCGCTGCGGGCCGATGAACACGCTGTGCACGCGCTCGCCGTTCTCCAGCAACGCCTGCACCGCGTCGAGCGGTGTGGCGACCCCGAGTGCACGCTCGCCGAGTGCATCGAGCCGCTCGACCAGGCTCGCTCGCACGTAGTTGCGCGGCTCGATCACCAGCGCAAAATGGTCGCTGTCTGCGTGCATGCGCGTGTAGACCTCCACGACGACGTCTTGCAGCCGATCCTCGATGCGCGCTGCGGTGCGCTCGAAGGCGAGGCCGAGCTGGTCGTCCTGGGTACGTCGTACCTCGGCGCTCAGCCATAACGCAGGACGTTCGTTTAAGTGCAGCACGAGCTCCACGTGCGCCCCGGCCACGCAGTCGGGACCGCCAGTCAGGCCGCAGCCGCCGATGGAGAGATCGCGCAGCGCGTAGTGGCCGAGCAATCGATTGCGCATCCAGATCGAGGCGCGTCCCTCGAGCGGCACGCGAAATGAGTGACGTCGCTCGCCATGCGCGGCAGCGCTCAAACCGATCCCCCGGTCCATGACATTCATCCCTCCGCCCTTTTGGACCTTAGCCAGAAAACGCAGCCGGGAGAAAGCGTGAATTTCGCGGGCAACGGGGCTGATTTGGGCGTCGCACCCTCGTGGTGACTGCGACTCGTACGAGACAAGCGAGCCGCGTCGCACACTTGCGGGATCGGTAATCGCGCGGACACGTGTGCGCACTGCGCGCTTTTTTCTGCGCTGGCGGTTCCGCTACCGCTTCTGCGAAACGCAGATGCGTTCCTTGGGCATCAAAGTCGACGGACGCTTCACCTTGATCTCGTAGTGGGGCGCGGCTTCGACGGGCGCGGCGTCGCTCAGGATCTCGAAGCCTTGCGCGCCGAGCAAGCGCGCGAGCGAGTCAGGTGTGGTCGTGAAGCGCAGCGGCTCGGAGATCAGGCCGAGGCCCCTCGCGGCCCAGCGTCCGAGCAGACCGCCGCCGGTCACCACGTCGGGCGTGAGGTAGGTGGTGATCAGCAAGCTGTGCTTCGCGCTCAGCTGCGCGATGCGCGCGACCGAGTCGCGCACGGCGGCCTCGGGCAGGTACATCGTCACGCCTTCCCAGATCCAGAGCGCCGGGGCCTGGGTGTCGAAGCCCGCTTGCAGCAGTGCGCCGTCGAGCTTGGTGCGCTGGAAGTCGCACGGCACGTAGCGCAGCTCCCTGGCGGAGAGCGGCAGCGCCTTGGCCTTGCGTTGCTTGAGCTTCTGCGTCGCCGGATGATCGACCTCGAACACGCGCACCTTCGCGAGCGCGTCGAGCCGGTGCGCGCGTGAGTCGAGGCCCGCGCCGAGCACCACCAGCTGCAAGCGGTCCGCGTGATCGCCACCGTCGTGGTGCTCGACTCCGTACGAGACGGCGCTGTCGATCAGCGCCGTGCGCAGCGCCAGGTGATCCTGCATGCCGAACGAGAGGCTGCGCAGTGCGTCCGACGCGACCGGCCCGGACGCGACATCCACCAGCGGCTGCAGGAACCACGGCAGCAGCGCCTCCGCGCCCGGGTCCTTACAGGCCTTGCTGAGCTCCTGGTTCTTGCTCGCGAGCGCACGCGCCATTGCGACGTAGATCGCAGTCACACTGGGCAGGTCGTCTCTCATCGAAGCTCCGGCAAGGCGGCCACTATAGCCTGCCCGGTGTTGGAGTCAGAGCGCGTGCTAATACGCGCCCATGACGTCTCGGTTCGGGCACCTCTACAGCATCAGCACCTTCGGCGAGTCCCACGGCGGGGGAGTCGGCGTGGTGGTGGACGGTTGTCCCGCGGGACTGAAGCTGGAGCTCGACAAGGTTCAGGCCCAGCTCGACCGCCGGCGCCCCGGGCAGAGTGCGCTGACCAGCCCGCGCGATGAGAAGGATCGCGTCGAGGTGTTGAGCGGCATCGATCCGGACAGCGGCCTCACGCTGGGCACGTCGATCGCGATGCTGGTGCGCAACGAAAACCAGAAGAGCAAGGACTACGGCAACCTCGCGCAGCTGTATCGGCCCTCGCACGCGGACTACACGTACGAAGCCAAGTACGGCCTGCGCGCGGTGGCCGGGGGCGGACGGGCCTCGGCGCGCGAGACGATCGGGCGGGTGGCAGCGGGTGCGCTCGCCGAGCAGCTGCTCGCGCACTGGGCTCGCGTCGAGATCGTGGCCTGGGTGGAGAGCGTGGGCGACGTGTTCGCACCTGCGCAGGACGAGGACGAGCTCACGCGCGCCGAGGTCGATGCCAACGACGTGCGCTGTCCCGACGCAGACGCTGCGGCGCAGATGATCGAAGCCATCGAGCGCGCGCGCAAGGACCGCGACAGCGTGGGCGGCGTCGTGCGCTGCGCGATCCGTAACGTGCCCGCGGGGCTCGGCGAGCCGGTGTTCGACAAGCTCACCGCGGACCTCGCCAAGGCGATGATGAGCCTGCCGGCGACGCGCGGCTTCGAGATCGGCGAAGGCTTCGCGGCCACGCGCCTGCGCGGCTCGGCGCACAACGATGCGTTCTACAGCTCCGACGGCCGGGTCCGCACGCGCAGCAACAAGAGCGGCGGCATCCAGGGTGGGATCAGCAACGGCGAGACGATCCGCTTCGCGGTGGCCTTCAAGCCCGTGGCGACCATCTTCTTGCCGCAAGAGACGGTGACTCGCAGCGGCGAATCCGTGACCTTCCAAGCCAAAGGCCGCCATGACCCGTGCGTGGTCCCGCGTGCGGTCCCGATGGTAGAAGCCATGGCCGCGCTTGTGCTCGTCGATCACATGCTGCGACAGCGCGCCGCACGCATCTGACCTCGTTGCGGTACGCGGGAGGCTCGGGCACGATGCCGGTCTCGACGAAGCGAGGAGAACCATGACCATTGCGAGCGAAGCGAGCGTGCGGCCGAAGAGCGACAAGCTCGAGGTGAGGAGCCCCCTGACCGGGGAGCTGTTGGCGACCTTGCCGGTGCACGGTGGAGACGACGTGAACGCGGCGGTCGCGCGCGGCCGGCGTGCGTTCGAGGTGTGGAGCGCGCTGAGCTTCAAGGAGCGTCGCGCGCACTTGCTCGACTACCGGCGTGAGCTGGTGCGGCGCATGGACGAGATCGTCGACATCACGCACCGCGAGAACGGCAAGACGTTGGCGGACGCGACGCAAGAGCTGCTGCTGGTGCTCAACCACCTGACGCATGCCGCCAACCGCGCCGAGTCGCTGCTCAAGACGCGCCGCGTGGGCAGCGGTCTGCTCGCCAACTACCGCTCCAAGATCGTATACCAGCCGTTCGGCGTGGTCGGCGTGATCGGTCCCTGGAACTACCCGCTGCACACGCCGATGGGCTCGATCAGCTACGCGCTGGCGACCGGCAATGCGGTGGTGTTCAAGCCCAGCGAGCTGACTCCGCTGTGCGGCAAGATCCTGGTCGACTGTGCGCAGGCCGCGATCCCGATCCCGGATCTGCTGCAGCTCATCACGGGCTACGGCGAGACCGGCGCGGCGCTCGCGCGCTCGAAGGTGGACAAGATCGCGTTCACCGGCTCGGCGCCCACGGGCCGCCGCGTGATGGCGGAGGCCGCCCACAACCTGACGCCCGTCGTGCTGGAGCTCGGTGGCAAGGGCCCGGCGATCGTGGCCGCGGACGCCGATCTCGAGCGCGCAGCCAAGGGTGTGGTGTTCGGCGCGTTCATGAACTCGGGGCAGGCGTGCATCAGCACCGAGCGCGCGCTGGTCGTCGACAGCGTGTACGACGCGTTCGTCGCCAAGGTGGTCGAGCTCGCCAAGGGCCTGAAGGTCGGCAGCGACGAGTACGCGCACTACGGCGCGATGACGTTCGATCGCCAGGTGGATCGCGTGCGCGAGCACGTGAGCGAGGCGCTCAACAACGGTGCGCGCGCCGTGGTCGGTGGGCTGGAGTCGATCCAGGGCCGCTTCATCGAGCCGATCGTGCTGGTCGACGTCGCGCCACGCATGAAGGTGATGTGCGAGGAGACGTTCGGTCCGGTGTTGCCGATCCTCAAGGTGGCGAGCGTGGACGAGGCGATCCGGATCGCCAACGACACGCCGTTCGGGCTCGGCTCCAGTGTGTTCACCAAGAGTGATGGCGAGGGCCTGGCGGAGCGCGTGAAGACCGGCATGACGTCGGTGAACGCGGTCGCCGCGTATGCGGCGATTCCGGGCTTACCGTTCGGCGGCGTGGGCGAGTCCGGCTTCGGCCGCATCCATGGCGACGAGGGCATGCTGGAGTTCGTGCGCGTGAAGGCGATCACGAACGAGCTGATGGTCGCGCCGGGCTTCGCGATGCAGTTCGGGGAGCCGCAGAAGCAGCTCGCGCTGCTCAAGCAGACCATCAAGGCGGTCTACGGTGGGGCGGCGTTGGACAACGTGACCAACGTGTTTCGCAAGCTGATGGGCGGGTAAACGTCCTCGTCTTCGTTCTGCTCTCACTCGCCTTTTCTGCTCTGCGCGTATCGGACCTGGCGAATGGCACGCGGTGACAAGAGATTGGAGACGTCGGCCAAGCCGTCCGAACGTAAGGTTCCTACCTCTTGCCGTCGATGTTTGACGGAGAGCTTGGAGGCTTATCGTGAAGAGCTGGACTCGTATTTGGCTGGCGCTCGCCTTGATGGGCGCGATCGCGTGCGGTGACGATGCGACGCCGGAGCCGGAAGACGGCGACGAGGGTGGCGAGAAGACCGACGACCAGTCGGGCAGCGACGAAGACGAAGCTGGCGGCGACGAGAGCGTCGACGCGGGCAGCAAGCCCCTCGACGCAGGACGAACGCCTCCCAAGGCCGACGCCAGCACGGCGGCGCCCAAGGACGCCGGCGCGAGCGCCGAGATCCCCGCTGACGGCGGCGCATCGAAGGACGCGGGCACCACCACGAAGGATGCCGGCACCACGAAGGACGCGGGCAGCACCAGCGGCGGCGGCACTACGAAGGACGCCGGCAGCGCCAGCGGCGGCGGCAACACCGGCGGCGGCGGCACCGGCGGCAACATCCCCGGTGGCGGCAACCTCCCCGGTGGCGGCAACCTCCCTGGCATAGGCGGCGGGGTGCCCGACATTGGGAGCCTGCTGGGCGATGGTGGCCTGCTGCCGGGCATCGGCGGCGGCGGCAACCTCCCTGGCATCGGCGGCGCCGGGGGCTTCCCGGACATTGGCAGCCTGCTCGGAGACGCAAGCATTCCGGGTATCGGTGGCGGCCTCGGCGGTGGCGGTCTCGGCGGGATCCTCGGTGGCGGTGGCGCCAACCTTCCCGACCCGGGCTCGCTGCTCGGCGACGCGGGCTTCCCGCTGCCGTTTCCCTGAGGCGAAGCACCCCGCCTCGAGCCACGCATGCGAAGCAACGCGCGTCGATCGCCCAGCGTTGCTTCGCGTGCGGAACTTTCCGCTCTGTTCGTGCCTGGATCCACCGGCGCGTTGCGGCGGCCACCAAGGATCCAGTCCTCGGCGGCCAAATGAAGCTCGACTCAGTGTGGCCGCATGGCGGTCGTCGAGGGAGGCTTCATGGATCGCAAGTGGTTGGGGATCGTGCTCGCGGCGTCGTTGATCGGCTGCGGGGACGACGACGGCAAGGGCGAGGAGCAATCGCCTGACGAGTCGGCGGACGGCGGTGGCGAGACGGCGTCGCGTGGCGATGCGCGCGTCTCCGGCCTCGACGGCAGCGTCGACGTCTCCGACCGCGATCATGACGGTGGCGCTGACGACGAGCGCGAGGACGGCGGTCGTCGCGGCCGCGATGACGACGACGAAGGCGATGGCGGCCGGCGCGACCGCGATGGCGGACGCACGCGCCCGCGCCGCGATGGTGGCTTCACGTTCCCCTGGGGAGACGGTGGCTTCACGTTCCCGTGGGGCGATGGTGGCTTTCCGGGGGGCGGCAATGGAGGCGGCAATGGCGGTGCAAACGGCGGTGGCGGCAATGGAGGCGGCGGCGGCGGTGGCGGTAATGGCGGCGGCGGTGGTGGCGGCGGTGGTGGTAACGGCGGTGGCGGCGGTGGTGGAACCCCCTGAGCCCGCGATCGCGATCGCGTACGCGTGACCACCAACCGCGCTTGGTCTTGCTCGCACGGCGCTGGGGGCCCGCTCGACGCTTGACGTAGGTCGTTCTCCGGTCATCAATAGGAAACGGGCGACGGGGGTATCCGCCGCCCACCTGAGACGCCAGACGGGGGTTTCCGTCCGGCAACCGGAGCAACTACAGATGATCAGCATTCGACTCCCGGACGGCGGCGTCCGCGAGCTCGCCGATGGCGCGAGCTCTGCAGACCTGGCCGCGAGCATTGGCCCTGGCCTGCTGCGCGCAGCGGTCGCTGCGAAGGTGAACGGCGAGGTCGTCGACCTCACGCGCGCGCTCCCGAACGGAGCCGAGGTGCAGCTGTTGACCAAGCGCGATGGCGCCGAGGCGCTCGAGGTGCTGCGCCACTCGGCCGCGCACATGATGGCCGACGCCATCCTGCGCGTGTTCCCCAAGGCGCAGCTCACGATCGGCCCCGCGATCGAAGACGGCTTCTACTACGACATCTATTACCCGGACGGGAAGATCACGCCGGACGACTTCCCCAAGCTGGAAGCCGAGATGCAGCGCATCGCCGAGCAGGCGTTGCCGTTCGTGCGCCACGCGTCTTCGTACGACGATGCCAGCGAGCACTTCGAGCGCTACCGCGCGATCGACGGCGGCAACAACAAGTTCAAGCAAGAGATCGTCGGCGACATCAAGCAGCGCGGCGACGATCTCACGTTCTACAAGCACGGCGACTTCATCGACCTGTGCCGCGGCCCGCACGTGCCGAACACGGGCTGGCTCAAGAACGTGAAGCTCACCAAGGTCAGCGGCTCGTTCTGGCGCGCCGATGCAACCAAGGAACAGCTGCAGCGCGTCTACGGGACGGCCTTCTTCGACAAGGCCGATCTCAAGGACTACCTGAACATGATCGAGGAGGCCAAGAAGCGCGATCACCGCGTGCTCGGCCAGAAGCTCGATCTGTTCAGCTTCCACGAGGAGGCGCCCGGCTTCCCGTTCTACCACCAGCGCGGCGCCACTCTGTTCAACGTGCTGACGGACTACATGCGCAAGCTGCTGCGCCGCCGCGGCTACCAGGAAGTGAAGACGCCGATCGTGCTGAGCGAAGAGCTCTGGCACAAGAGCGGCCACTACGATCACTACCTGGAGAACATGTTCTTCACGAAGCTCAAGCTTCGCGATCCGGTGCACCCGGACGAGGTGAAGGACGTGCAAGAGGAGCGTCCGTTGGCGGTGAAGCCGATGAACTGCCCCGGCCACTGCGTGCTGTACGGCACCAAGCTGCACTCGCACAACGAGTTCCCGCTGCGCATCGCGGAGATGGGCCTCGTGCATCGGCGCGAGCTGAGCGGCGTGCGCCACGGCTTGTTCCGCGTGCAGTCGTTCACGCAGGACGACGCGCACCACTTCGTGACGCCCGACCAGATCGAGAGCGAGATCTCGATGCTGATCGACTTCTTCCGCGAGCTGTACGGCGCGTTCGATCTCGGCGACGTGCGCATGGAGCTCAGCACCCGACCGGCCAAGAGCCTCGGCTCCGACGAGATGTGGGAGAAGGCGGAGACGGCGCTCAAGAACGCGCTCGACTCGAAGGGCTCGGAGTACGTGCTCAACCCCGGCGACGGCGCGTTCTACGGCCCCAAGATCGACTTCCACATCCGCGACGTGCTCAAGCGCTCGTGGCAGTGCGGCACGATCCAGGTCGACTTCCAGATGCCGGCGCGGTTCGGGCTCACCTACGTGGGCGCGGACGGGCAGAAGCACACGCCGGTGATGTTGCACCGCGCGGGCTACGGCTCGCTGGAGCGCTTCCTCGGCATCATCATCGAGAACTACGCGGGCGCGTTCCCGCTCTGGCTCTCGCCGGTGCAGGTGCAGGTGATCCCGATCAGCGAGAAGTTCAACGCGTACGGCCGCGAGGTGCTCGAGAAGCTGCTCGACCTCGGGCTGCGCGGCGAGATCAACCTGAGCGACGATCGCGTGGGCTACAAGATCCGCGAGGCCAGCTTGCAGAAGCTGCCCTACGTGGTGGTGGTCGGCGAGAAGGAGCTGGAGAAGGGCACCATCAACGTGCGCTCGAGGGACAAGGGCGAGCTCGGTGAGCTCTCGATCGACGCCTTCGTGAGCGGGCTGGAGCCGTTCGAGAAATGAGCGACGAACAAGATCGCTTCACGCCGGTGGAGTTCCGCGCGCCACGCGGAGCCTCCACGGTCGAGATCGAGTGGGCCGACGGCAAGGTCACCCGCTACGACAACGACATCCTGCGCGGCTTCTGCCCGTCGGCGCTGTGGCAGGGCCACCAGGGCCCGCTGCGCTACATCCCCGGCGGCGCCACCGAGCTGCTCGAGATCGAAGAAGTCGGCAGCTATGGCGTGAAGATCAGCTGGCCCGACAACAACACCGGCATCTACACTTACCAGTTCCTGCGCCGCCTCGGCGAGCTCGAGGGCGACCCCCGCGAACACGAATTCGGCCGCTGATCCACGGGGGTTACGCGGTGCGGTGGCCGTCGTTGACCCGGCGCAGGGGCGGGCGTAGCTTGGATTCGTGCCTGCCGAGACTCCCAGCGTTCCGCCGCCCCGCGTCGCCTCCGTCGTCGACTTGCAGCACATGCCCGTGACCTTGGGCGTCGTGCGGGCCGTCCAGGCCGTCGCGCTCGGTTCGGTGTTGTTGGTCGCGGGCGTGGTCTGGGGACGCGTGGGCTCGCTCGAGGGCAAGGTGGATCACGTCCAGGAGGACGTGGGGCAGCTCCGCGAGCGTACCGCCGGCGTGGAGGCTCAGGTCGTGGGCTTGCGCCGTGAGTTCGCCGAAGAGCGCGACTCCACACGCCGCGAGTTCGTCTACGTGCGTAGCGAGATGCGCGATGGCTTCGCCGAGATGCGAGCCGAGATGAGCGATGGCTTCGCCCAGACGCGAGCCGAGATGAGTTCCTTGCGGGCGGAGATGCGAGCCGCGTTCGGCGACCTCAAAGCACGGCTCCCCAAACGCTGAGCAGCGACTACTGGCTGACTCCGCTCGACACGATCGGCGCCTCGCGGGCGCTCTGGAACGGGAGCTTGGGCCACCAGTGCTCGAGCGCTGGCGACGTCGTCGGCTCGACCGGCTGACCGGGCGAAGGGATCACCACGGGTGTCTTCGCCGCGGCGAGCACGCGCTCCACGGGCTCGGTCCAGGTGTGGTAGGCGAGCTGGAGGCCGCCCCAGTGGATCGGGAAGAAGACCTTGCCGCGTAGCTGCTGGGCTGCTTTTACGGCTTGCTCCGGGCCGATGTGCCAGTCAGGCCAGCCGCCGTGGTACTGGCCGACCTCGATCATCGTCACGTCGAAGGGACCGTACTGGCGCCCGATCTCGCGCAGCGCGTCGAACATGCCGGTGTCGCCCGAGAAGTACACGCGGTGCTGCGGGCCGAGCAGCGCGTAGCTGGCCCACAACGTCTGATCGCGATCGAACGGCGTGCGACCGGAGGCGTGGCGCGCGGGCGTAGCCACGATCGTCAGCCCGTTCACGTCCGCGCGTTCCCACCAGTCGAGCTCGATGATCTTCGCGGGGGCGATGCCCCAGCCCTCGAGGTAGGCGCCGATGCCGAGCGGCACCACGAACTTGGTCGGCCAGTCCTTCATCGCGACCAGCGTGGGGTAGTCGAGGTGGTCGTAGTGATCGTGCGAGATCACGACCGCGTCGATCCGAGGCAGCTCCTTCAGCGCGATCGGTGGCGTGAACCCATGGCGCGGCCCGAGCCAGCTGAGCGGCGACGAGCGCTCGCTCCACGACGGGTCAGTCAGCACACGCGTGCCGTCGAGCTCGATCAGTGTCGCAGAGTGTCCGAACCAGGTGATGCGCAGGCCGGAGGCGGGTGGGGTGCGCAGCGCGGCGGGGTCGAGCGGCGCGACCTGCAACGGCGGCGCGGGGCTGGCGTACTCGCTCACGTGCAGCATGCCGTTCAGCATCGTGCCCACGTGGTTGATGATCGGCTCCGGGTTGGCGAACGAGCCGTCATGCCACTGCGGGCTCTGCTCCATGCGCGCGCGCCGCACGCCGTCCGCGCTCTTGCCGAACGCGGGCCACGCCTGCACCAGCACGACGGCGGCGAACACCAGCGTCAGCGCGAGCGCCGCGAGCAGGAACCGCTTCATGACTCGGCGTCGCGCGCGCATCTCCTACCATTACACGCTGCGCAGCAAACGGCGCGCGATCACACCCAGCACGCCGACGGCGATCAGCAACGCCGACCACAGCACGTACACGCGCGGTGACTTGTCCTGCTCGGGCTTGGTGAGCCGCGTCGGTCCGCCCAGCGCGAGCGTGCGCACCGCGCGCACGCTCGCGCGCGCCGGGGCCTCCAGCTCGAGCACGTCGCTGGCGAGCGGGGTGCAGCGTGCACTGGCGCTGCCGTACGCGAGCGTGAAGGGTGGGGTGCCATCTCCCGCGAACAGCAGCGATGGCGCGAGGTACTCGACGCGCAGCTTGGGGGCCCCGGCGCGCACACCTCCGCCCGCATCGTCGACGCGCAGCTCCAGCACGCGCGTACGCGACTGCACCAGCGGATAGGCGCTCGGCGGGGTGCGGTAGACCTGACGATCGAGCGCGAGCAGCGGCGCGTCTTCGGCATCCGCTCCGAACAGCGTGCCCTGGACCAGCTGCGTTCCACTCGGCAGCAGCACGCTGTAGCGGGCCGCACGCGGTCCGAAGGGCAGCAGGTACCGAAACTCTTGCTCGGCCTGCGCGTCGCGCTCCCCCGGCGTCGCGTCGAGCTCGATCGCCTCCAGCGGCGCCGACGCCGAGGCGCGCTCCACGCGCCCGGTCGCCTTCTCCAGCGCCACCGCACTGACGCCCGGATCGAAGCTGAGGCGGAGGTAAGCAGGGACGGTGCTCAGCTCGACGGACGTACGCGTCAAGCTCTGTCCGTCATGCGCCAGCCGCGCCAGCGTCGTGCGCGTGAGCTCCTCGAACGTGGTCAGGTCCTGGCTGCTCTCGATGCGCACGTCGAGCATCACGTTGTCGGGCGCTCCCGCGAGCGTGAGGTTCAGGCCGGTCAGCCGGCCCTCGAGCGCGTGCGCATCGAGCAGGTACGCGCGCTGCTTGGCGTCGACCAGCGGCTGCGAGAGCGTGCGCAGGATCTGCCCCACGGGGTCGCGCTCGATCTTCACCTCCACACCCGCCGTGTCGCGGCTGATCTCGAGCGGGAACACGGACAGCGGCTGCTCGCTGATCGCCGGCGCGGGCTCGCGTGGCCACACCAGCGCGTGCGCCTCGGGGCGGCCGGCCGCATCGTAGACGCAGAGATCCGCGAGCTCGCGCGTGGTGACCATGCGCAGCACCGAGCCCGGCAGTGGGTAACGATGGAACGCCTGCTTCGAGAGCGGCGCGAGCTCGACGCCGTACGCGAAGTCGCGCGCGGGTGGCGCGGCGTGCGCGACCGAGGGAACGGCGAGCAGCAACAGCCAAGGCTTCATCGTGCAGGCTCCGCGGCGGCCGGAGGCACCGGCGCAAAAAAACCGATCAGCAACAGCAGCACGCCCACGGCGAGGAAGGTGATGATCTTCATGCCCGAGCTCAAGCCGTCGAGATCGAGCAAGAACAGCTTGCCCACCACCACCGTCAGCAGGCCCGCGCCCACCATCCAGGGCGCGCGCAGCGCACGCTTGTTGGCGACCAACATCGCGATCAGCGCGGTCACGGTCCACAGGATCGAGAACGCGGCCTGCACCAGCGGATCGGTCGGGAAGTCGAACTCGCGAAACGGCACGCCGGCCCAGTGGTGCGCGGTACGCACGATGGTGCCGTTGAGACCCACGAACAGCCCCGCACCGGCGACGCCGTAGCCCACCTTCTTCCAGCGCTCCAGCTCGGGCGTGCGCGCGAGCGCGAGCACGGCACCCACCCAGAACAGCTGCGCGAGATCGAGCGGGTTCACCAGCGGCAGGTAGGGCAGCGGCGTCGGATCGCCGTCGCTCGCGGCCTGGGCGAGCAGGAAGCCGAGCTCGATCAGCACCAGGATCGGCAAGGCGGCTCCGAGGCGATACGCGCGCGTATACTCCGCGAACGGCCAGGCGGGGCGACCACCCACGGCCAGCGCGACGGCGAACAGGGGCGGACCGAGGTGCAGCGCGACTTGCCAACCATCGGCGAGGTCCGTGCTGACGAGGTGGCCGAGGTCGATCAGCCACAACGCGATCACCCAGAGACTGATCGCGTGCAGCGGGGCCGTGCCCGTGAGCTGCCTGTAGAGCGGCCAGTAGCTGGCGAGGATCGCGAGCGGCCAGGCCACGTGCTGCCAGACGTCATTTCCATCGAGCCCGATCAGCGTAAGCGCGAGCAGCACGGCAAAGCCGTAGCGCGGATACGCGCGCAGACCCGCGAAGCCCAGGCGCTCGCCGAGCCACTCGAAGGCGAGCATGTCGAACGCGTGGGCGGCCAGCCGAAGCGCGTGCGTGTGTGCGCACGCGAGCGGCGCGAAGCCGGGCGCGATCAGCACCTGCCAGCCCGTGAGCCAGAGCGCGAAGCCGAGCACCAGCAGCACGCGGCCGATCCCGCGCTCGAGGCTGCGCAGCGACGGCGCGCGTTCGATGCACGCGCTCGCGAACAGCGCACCGATGGCGATCAACGCCAGGAACAGCGCGTGGATGCGGTGGTCGCCGAGATCGTTGCGCGCGGCGAGCGAGAGCACGGCCAGCGTGAACAACACGTAGCCCGCGGCGCGCGTGCGCAGCCGCTGCTGGCGCACGCCGATCCAGACCAGGCCGCTCGCCTCCGCGGCCCAGGCCAGCGCCGTGCCGAGCGCGTTCTCCAGCGCAAACGGGATCGCGAGCGTGGCGACGCCGATGCCCACCGCGAGGTACGCCTGCGCGAGATCGCGCAGCTGCGCATCCTTGCGCGCGAGCAACAGCCCCGCGACGGCGAGGTAGATCGCGGCCATGCCCACGCACCAGAGCGCGAGGTACAGGTGCTCGAGGTGAAACAGCCCGCCCGCCAGCGCGAGCGTGGCCAGCGGCGTGCCAAAGGTGAGCGTGGTGTCGATCGTGCCGCGCTGGCTGCCCGGGCGACGCAGCGCGAACAGGGTGCCGACCAACACGTAGAACGCGAAGAACAGCGCCAGGAAGGCCGCCGAGCTCGCCATCTGCGCCGGCTCGTACTTGAGCGCGCCCCAGGCCGAGGCGATGCCGAACGTGAACAGGAAGCCGACCCAGTTCAGCAGCCGCCAGGCGCGGTAGAGCGCGCTGGCCGCGATCGTGGCGTTGAGCAGCGTGTAGTACGAGAACAGCGCGACGTGGCTGCCGCCGCCGCTCGACGCGATCACGGGCGCGAGGAAGCCGCCGATCGAGCCGAACACCGCCAGCTCGACGGAGCTCTGCACCACCGCGAGGATGGTGGAGAAGATCGCGATCGCGGCCAGCAGGCCGATCGTGAGCGCGCCCGGCAGCAGGTGGTACGCGTAGTAGGCGAAGAAGGTGCTCAGGTAGATGGCTGCCACGCCGCCGCCCTGCAGCGCGGTGCCGAAGCCCGGCCGCGTGGTGCGTAGCCGGTAGCCGAGCACGACCAGCGCGAGGCCGATCGCAGCCGCCAGCGCGAGCCGCAGCTCGACCGGCAGGATCGCGTTGTCCGCGGCGTACTTCACGAGCAAGCCGACGCCGACCGTCAACACGAGCACGCCGGCGCGCACGACGGTGTTACCGCCCCACAGCCAGTCGCGCGCGGCGTCGATCCAGCTCGGACCTGGCGCCGGCTCGTCCGCCGCGACGGGCGGCTCACGGCGCGGGGCTTCGAGCGGCACCGGCTCCGCGGTCGCGCTCGGCGGCGGGAGTAGAGCTGGCTCGGGAACGCGCGCCGGCTCCGGGACCCATCCGCGTTCGTCCGGCTGCACGAACGGCCCCGAGACCGCAGGCGCGCTCACCGCAGGCGCGCTCACGGCCGGTACACGCAGCGCCGAGACGGTGCGCTCCAGCTCCGCCACGCGCGCCGTCAAGGTCTCGAGGCGCGCCTCGAGCGTCAGCGCAGGTGCGTCGGGCCGCGCGCCGCGCTGCTGCAGCTCGCGCACGCGCCGCTGCTCGCGCTCGATCACGTAGCCCACGAGGAAGCCGAGCCCCGCTCCGAGCAGCAGGCCCTCTTCGTCGAGGAACACGCTGCCCAGCACCGCCCCTGCGATCGCGATCAGCCAGCGCACCTGCTCATCCTTTCGCGGCGGTCAAATAACGCCGCACCGTGCGCCGGTCGAGCCCGGTCACCTGCGCCACTTGCACGTAGCTCCCGCTGCGCGCGTACAAGCGCTCGCAGTATGCGCGCACCAGCTCTTCGGCGGTCAGTTCTCCGCGGGTCAGCTCGGGTGGCTCGTCGGCAGGGGGCGGCTCGGCAGCGCAGTGCCCGGTCAACACCAC
>DASUME010000824.1:0-2555 GCA_036277895.1 Polyangiales bacterium | reverse complement strand
TGGACAGAACTCATCGAGCTTGCCGGTGATGCGGTCGTCCCAACGCGCGCCGATCGCCATGATCAGGTCGCAGCCGATGATCGCCTTGTTGGCGTAGGCGGTGCCGTGCATGCCGAGCATGCCGAGGTGCAGCGGGTGCTGCTCGTCCACCGCCCCCTTGCCGAGCAGCGTGTTCACGATCGGGGCGTTGAGCTTCTCGGCCAGGCGCAGGATCGCGGGGCCGGCGTCGCTGATCACGGAGCCGTGGCCGACGTAGAGCACCGGGCGGCGCGAGCGCCGGAACATCTTGGCGGTGGCCTCGAGGTCGGCCGCGGCGGCGGTGCCGGGGATGTCGTAGCCGGGGATCGAGACCTCACCCTCGGAGAACGGCGCCGTGCAGGGGCCGCTGGTCACGTCCTTGGGTAGGTCGATCAGCACGGGACCCGGGCGGCCCGTACGCGCGATGTAGAACGCCTCGCGCGTGACCTGCGGAATGTCGTTCGAGTCCTTCACCAGGTAGCTGTGCTTCACGACCGGGTACGTGATGCCCGTGACGTCGGCCTCCTGGAACGCGTCCTTGCCGAGGCTGGCCCGGATGGTCTGGCCCGTGAGCACGATCATCGGAACCGAGTCCATCTGCGCGGTGAGCAGGCCGGTGACGGTGTTGGTGGCGCCGGGGCCGGAGGTGACGAGTACGACGCCGGGCCTGCCGGTGGCGCGCGCATAGCCGTCGGCCATGTGCGTGGCGCCCTGCTCGTGTCGCACCAGGATCAGCTTGATCTTCGAGTCGACGAGCGCGTCGAAGATCGGGATCGCGGCCCCGCCCGAGAGGCCGAAGATGTACTCGACCCCCTCGCGCTCCAGGCACTGAATCAGCTTCTCCGCGCCGCTCGGCACTTTCTCGGTCATCAGCGCTCCCTCTCGCCCCGAAACGCCTGTCTGCGACCGGGGTCGAAGATGATGAGGGGCAGTTTGAGGGCGCGCCAGCTGATTTTTGAGGGTGAACGGTGGATGAAGAGGGCGGGTTGTTGATTTCGCGCGTTGAGAGTGGGGGCGTCAGACCTCACGAGGTGCGCATATGGTAGCGGGAGCGGGCAGAGGCGGGGGCAGGGGCAGGGGCACCCGGACTGAGGTTTGGGACAAGAGTCGTTGCGGGTATGGGGATTGAGCTTGCTGGGGGTTGGCTTACAGACTTCTGCCGTGCTCAAGCGGGGGTTTTTACGTGTTGATGCGCTGTGGATAGAGTGAAGAAAGCGGCTCTTTCATCGACGAAATATGAGGCGCTGAATTGTGAATAGAGATGTTTGATTGAAATGCCGATAGCGCTGCGTTGGCGGGGATTTGTGGGGCGTGTTACGGAGGTGCACGTGAGAGAAACTCCCGAATCGCCTCCCAATATCGCGGTCTTCGCCGACTACGAAAACGTCGCCCTGGGTGTGCGCGACGCGAAGTACCCGAGCTTCGACATCGAGCTCGTGCTTCAGCGCCTGCTCGACAAGGGCAATGTGGTCGTAAAGAAGGCGTACTCCGACTGGGACCGCTATCGCTCGGCGGTCAAGCAGCTGCACCAGGCCGCCTTCGAGCTGATCGAGATCCCGCACGTCTCGTACTCCGGCAAGAACTCGGCGGACATCCGGCTGGTCGTGGACGCGCTCGACCTCTGTTACACGAAGGAGCACGTCGACGTCTTCGTGATCATCTCGGGCGACAGCGACTTCTCACCGCTGGTCAGCAAGCTGCGCGAGAACAACAAGCAGGTGATCGGCCTCGGCGTGAAGAACTCGTCGAGCGACCTGCTGATCGATAACTGCGACGAGTTCATCTACTACGACGACCTCGTGCGCGAGCAGCGCAGCCAGAAGCACCCGGCCAAGGGCAAGAAGGGCAAGGCCGCCGCCGTCGCCAAGCCGGTGGTCACGGCCGAGGGCAAGTCGGTCACGCAGCCGCCGGAGGCTGCGCCGCGCCGCGAGGAGCTGACGCCCGAGGAAGCGAAGATGGAGGCGCTCGAGCAGGTGCTCGAGACGGTGGAGAGCCTCTTCCGCGAGCGCGACGCGAACATCTTCGGCTCGATGGTCAAGCAGACGCTCAAGCGCAAGCGGCCGATGTTCAACGAGGCCTATCATGGCTACGGCAGCTTCAACGAGCTGCTCGAGGACGCGGAGAAGCGCGGGCTGCTCAAGCTGCAGAAAGAGCAGAAGTCCGGCGGCTACCTGATCCTGGGCTTCGGCCCCGCGGCCTGACTTGCCGTCGAGGTGGGCGCGCTCCTCCGCCCGCGAGCAAAGACCGACGTCGGCGGTCCGTGCCCTACAGCGCGCTTGGTCTTGGCCGCTACGTCCGCGACCATTTGGGGGCCCGGTGTACGCGCCGCGTGATATCTGGTAGGCGTGTTCGCGTGCCGAGCGAGGGCGCGAAGATGAATGCCGGCGAGTGCCCCCGCGTCGATGGCTCCAAGTCTGCTCGCGGGCGAGGAACGCCCGGTTTCGTGTTGCTCGCGGGCGAGGAACGCCCGCTTCGTGTTGCTCGCGGGCGAGGAACGCCCGCTTCGTGTTGCTCGCGGGCGAGGAACGCCCGCTTCG
>DASUME010000823.1:0-26560 GCA_036277895.1 Polyangiales bacterium | reverse complement strand
GTGCTGCGGCGCGGTCTGGCTCGGCAGCGCGAGCGCCATCGACGGCGTGAACTCGCTGATCCGCGTCGGCTCCGCGTTGTCCTCTTCGTACTCCTCGGGCGCCGGTGCGGGCGCGGCCGGCACGGGCAGCGGCGCCGAGCGCGAGCCGGTGGCACCCGGCCCCGGCACGTTGGGCGGCGGGCGACCACGCATCGGCCGCGACGCGTCGCGATTGCGGCGCAGCAACGAGGCCAGCTCCGCCAGCTCGCCGACCGGACGCCAGTCGTCCATGCCCTCACGCCAGCACAGCGACTCGGGCGTCACCGCGCCGGCGTCGATCTTTCGACCCAGCTCGTCGCGCGTCATCGGGCCGACCGGCACGTCCTGGATCGCGACGTGCCACAAGTCGTAGGGCGCCGTGCGCTGCGGGACCTCGGGCGGTGCAGCCACGTGGCGGCGAAACTCCGCGCTCAACCCCGACGGAGGCTTGGAGCGCCCGCCCCCGGGACGCGGCAGCGCGGCCGAGGTGCCGGGGCGCGTTGGCAACTGCGTCGAGCTCGATCCGGCGCGCGGACCGGGGACCACGGAGACGGTGGAGCCACTGGTGCGGCGCGGCGCCGGAGCCGGTGCAGGGGGCGGGCTCGACTGCGGCGTCGCGTGCCCATCGATCAAGATGTCGTGCCCGCAGCGCCGGCACTTCATGCGCAGCGTACGCCCGGTGACCTTCTCGTCGGCGATCTGATACTTCGCCTTGCAGTTGCCGCACAGAAACTTCATCACGCTCCTCGCGTCCCGGTCGACCTTATAGCGATAGCAGCGAGCGTAGCGCGTAGGTCAAAGCAGGCTCACGAGATGATTTCGGATGCTGGCACGGGTCGCGTCATCGGGTGCGCAGCCCAGCGCTCTCTCCCACATCTCGGTCGCCTTCAGCCGAAAACCAGCACGTTGATACAGCACAGCCAGGTTCTTGAGGGTCGAAAAATCGCGCGGCCTCAGATCCGCCGCGGCCTCGAGCTCATGGATGGCCTCGAATACGTTCTCCTGCTTTCCGTAGAGCAGGCCGAGATGATAGTGCAAACGGAACGCGAGGGGATCGATCACGATGCCGCGCTTCAGGTGCTCGACGGCGCCCTCCAGGTCGCCCTGCGCATAAGCTTCGATACCCGCCTTCAGCTGCTCGCCCGCGAGCCCCTCGCCATCGTCGGGCGGCTGCGACTTGCCGGCACCCGAGCGCGCGCGCTCGACGGCCGCGACCACCTCGCCGATCCGGAACGGCTTCTCGAGGAACGCGTCCACCCCGTACGAGCGGCGTAGGTCTTCCGAGAAGCGCCAGCCGCGATAGACCGCGCTCAGCATCACGATCGGGATGTGCCCGTAGCGGCGGCTGCCCTTGATCCGGCGGCACAGCTCGAAGCCGTGCATGCCGCCCGGCAACATCGCATCGAGCAGGAACAGATCGGGCGCCCCCTCGCGCACCTTCTCGAGCGCCTCGAGCCCGCTGCTGGCCTCGAGCACCTCGTAGTCGCGCTCGCGGAACACACGCGCGAGCAGGCGCCGAATGTCGTCGCTGTCGTCGACCACCAGGATGCGCGGCTTCTTGGTCTCGCGCGCCGGCGGCAACACGCTGTCGCCCGCGTCGAGATCGGCGGGTGTGAGCTTGCTGGTCGAGGACGGCTTGCTCAGCATGCCGTCGCCGAAGCTGCGCGCGCTGGGCGGCTTGCTGACGCTGTCGAAGTCGACCGCCCTGGCACCGCGCGCGAGCGGCCCCTTGTAGAGCGAGGCTCCCGCCGCGTAGGCCGCTTCGATCACATCGCGCAGCACACCTTGCGTGGCCTCGTACGGCAGCACCGTCAGCCCGAGCGTGAACGACAGCTCGTCGACCGCACGGCGCGCGTCCAGATCCGTGACCGCCACGAACAGCCGCTCGCGATCGGACCACAGCGGCAGCATCATGCGCTCGAGCGCGACCTCGCGCGTGAGCAGGCCGAGCGTGTGCGCGGCGATCTCGAGCTTGCGCAGATCGACCCGCGGCCGGTCGCTGTCGCTGTCGACGGCGTGCGCCAGCTCGGCCGGAAGCTCGTCGAACTGCACGAGCGGCGGCTCGCGCACCTCGTCCTCGATCTCGGAGATCAGCGAGCTCCAATCATCGAGATCGGGGCCGCCACCGGGCGAAACCGGCTTCTTCTGCAGCTGTACGCGACCCAGCTGTGCCTTGCGGTCCGACCCCTCGCTCATGTTCCCCGGCGCACCGTCTAATCATGAGCCGATGGCGACAGCTGCCTCGGCCGTACCGAAAGCGTAACGAGGAACGCGCCAGTATGACCAGGCGTTTTTCGTCGTCGCGCTCAGGCGACGCTACATGCCGCTCATGATCGTGTACGTGCCGTCCTTCTTCTTCGCGAGCACCATGCGGTTGTCCGCCAGGCGGCGCTCCCAGCGCGAGCCATCGGGCGTGTTGACACGGAAGCGCCCGATGTACGTGTAGTCGACCAACACTTTGGTGGGCAGAAAGACGACATCGCGATAGCGGATGTCGTAGTGCACCGCGAGCAGCTCGGGCCCGAACGTGGACTCCAGGCGCTCCCGGAGCACCTCGCGGTCCACGTCGTCGTCACCCTGCGGCGTGCCCATGTCGTCGTAGTAATCCTCAGCGACCAAGCCGATCAGCTTGCTGATGTCGCGCGAGACCACCGCTTGCCGGTACGACTCGACGAAGTTCACCACCTCGCGCGAGTCCGGCGTGTCTTCGACGTCCGTGTTGGGGATCGTCGTGTGCGTGCAGGCAGCGAGCCCGAGCAGCAGGAGTACGGTGAGCGCGCGCGACATGGTCCTCACGAAACTGGAGATCGACGAAGGCTATTCCCGCACCGGGAGCGAGCCCTGCGTGCGGGGCCGAGTTTCCTCGATACGGCCAGCAGGAGCAAACCCAAGGGTGCACCTTGGCCCGCGCCGCCGGCAACTGAGCAGCCGGACGGCCGCGGGCGCGTGGGCGGCGCGGCCGGCCCGGCCTGGACCGTGACCCCACCGGGCAGCGTCGACAGCCCACCCGGGAAGCGCACATCGAGCGCGTAGTGCCCCGGGGGCAGCTCGGCCGGGATCGCGAACTCGGCGCTGTATACCATCGACCAGCCGTCGCGCGGCCGCACGTTCAGCGCGGCCAGCGGCACACAGCGCGCCTCCGCACACAGGCGGGCCGCGAAGCCGCGCAGGGCGCGCTCGTTCTGGATGCCGGGTGGCGGCGTGAGCCCGTGCGGCGTCTCCAGCTCCACGCGCAGCCGCTCGCCCGCGCGCAGCTCGCCGATGCGCTGCTCCAGCAGCCCGCGCTCGGCGTGGACCGGCAGCGCGCACGACAGCATCGCGATCACCAGCGCGAACCTCATCGCACTTCGATGCGCAGGCGAGCGAGCGTGTCCGGCAGCGACTGCATGACGCCGGCCTTGGCCAGCACCGCGTGCACGAGCCCCGGCTCCAGCTCGAGCGCCGTGTCCTCGCCCGTGTAGAGCACGCGCAGGCTGTGCGGCGCACGCTGCTTGACCTCGGCCAGCAGCTCGCTCCCGCTCAGGTCCGGCATGTTGAGGTCCGCGACCACCGCGAACGGCGGATCTCGCTCGATCGCGACCAGGGCGGGCCGGGGGTCGTCGAAGATCGCCGCCTCGTAGCCGGCGCGCATCAACACACGGCGCGTGACCGCGAGCACCAGCGGATCATCGTCGACCACGAAAACTCGCAGCGCGTTCTCGTTGGAGGGCATGCGCCGAGGGTAACAGATGCCGGCGCATTCCGAAGCTCTCAGCGCAGCTGCACGATCGACGCCGTGTTCCCGAACAGCTTCGCGTTGACGCGATCGGTGGCGACGACGCCGTTGTCCGTGACCTCGCGGAGCTGCGGGTTGGTATCGAAGGTTGCCGTGACCTTCAAGCCGTTCTTCAGCAGGTGCGGCAACACGCTGCCCGAGGACAGCGGCAGGCCGAGCGCCTCGATCCTCGGCGTCTCACCCAGCGTGAGCTTCGCGGTCTTCCAGAGCGCGCCAACGGCGAGCACGCGAGGATTGTTGATCTTGCCCATCTCGGGCCCGATCATCGGATCCGCGGCGGCCTTGTCGAGCACGTAGATCAGAGCCTGGCCGCTCGGCGACACCACGAGCGTGCCGGCCGGTCCGCCGGCGATCGTGGTCAGGTCCGGCTTGTATGCCTGGTCGAACTGCTGAGTCGCGAGGTTGAAGCGGCGCATGCACGGGGGCGCACCGTTCGCGCCGTTCAAGTAGTTGATCGAGGTGCCCGCCCCCTCGGTCACCAGGTAGATCCAGTCGCCCGAGACGACGCCATCGCGCGTGTAGCCGCAGGTCCCTTCATCCACCACCACCGTCGCGGTATCGGCCTTGGTGTCGACGACCACCGTCGCGGCGGCCGGCGCCGTCTTGATCGTGCCCGCAGCGCGTGAGTCCCAGGCGATGAAGAAGTAGAGCTTGTCGCCGTGACGAAGCGGCGCGGCCGTGACCGAGGTGGTGTAGTTGACGCCCGGGTTACCGAGGTCGGGGCGCACGATCTGCGGAACCGCCATCTCGCCGGTCAAGGTCAGATCCTCTGGGTCCCAGATCACGAGCTTCGCCGCGCTGAGCGAGAAGTAGTAGGCCTTGTGCGCATCGATGAACTGCAGCTGCGAAGCGTAGGCGCTGAAGTTCGCGACCTGACGCGCCTCGAAGTTGACGTCACCCTTCTTGACGAGCTTACCGTCGTCACCGAGGTCGTAGCGCTGCAGCAAGCCACCCATGTTGGTGCCCACGAACAGGCGCCTGCCACCGGGCGGTCCGCCTGCGATCGCGCTGCCGGGGATCTCGAGCGCGGCGTTCTCCGTGCGCAGCTCGCCGGTGAGCTTGTCGCTCAAGATTACGTAGCTGGTGGTCGGTGCGCCCATCGCGGTCGCGGGCACCGAGACCACCGCGTAGAGCGGAGCTTCGGGCGCCTGCGTTGCGCTATCGCTCGCGTCGGGCGCCAACGGCCCACCATCCAGGCCGCCGTCGTTGCCACCGTCCAGCGTGCCGACGTCGGAGGGCTCGTCCGAGTCGTCACCACACCCGGGCGCGAACGCGCCGAGCGCGAGCGCGAGGGCAAAGGTCAGACGGTGTGATCGGAGTATGCGCATGCGTAGTTACCTCTCTCAGTAGTCCAGGGTCCACTTGGCGAAGAACGCGCGTCCGGGTCGCTGGACGCCGTAGAAGTCGAACAGCTTCGCGTTGCCGAGGTTCTGCGCTTCGAGCGTGGTCGCGAACCTGCCCGCCAGGGAGTACGTCAACGCGGCGCCGAGGCTCACCTGCGAAGGAATGGTCGCCCGCTCCATCGCCCGCCGTGCCGCGCTCTCCCAGCTCAGCGGGAACGCGTGCACGTAGCGGAGGTTCCACGTCAGATCGACGGCGTCGTTGGCCAGGAGCACCGCCTCGCCGTGAAGGCGCGCGAAGCCGCTCGCGCTCAGGTAAGGAATGTTCGGGACGCGGTCGCCGGCTTGCCCGCCAGCGGTCGGCCCGGCGTCGGCGCGATTGCGCAGATCCTGGTACGTCAAGCGCGCGTCGAGCGACAACCAGCGCGTCCTGGGCGTGGTCCAGCCGAGCGCCCCCTCCACCCCGAGCGCGCGCGCCTCCCACACGTTGACGTTGCGCAGAAAGCTGGACTCCGCGATCTGCGCGATCAGGTCGTTCGACCAGCGCGCAAAGCCGTTGAGCGTGCCGCGCCAGCTGCCCGCCACCGTCTCCCAGTCCTCCAGCGTCAGCCCGAGGTTCGCATTGTGACTGCGCTCGGGCTCGAGGCTCAGGCTCTCCACCACCAGCATGCCGTCGCCGAACAACTCATCCGTCGAGGGCTGGCGCAGCGCGTACTCGTACGAGACCTTCGCGTAGAGCTCGGACGTCAGATCCAAGCGCACGCTGTCGCCGCCTCCCGCGCGGAACCTGGTGCGCGAGCGATCGCTCCATTCCCCGGTGCCGAGCTGCGCCTGGCTCTTGGTGACGATCCCGTAGCCCTTGACGAAGGCGATGTTCTTCAGGCGCTCGTCGAACAACGCCGTCTCCAGCTCGACCCCGAGCACTCCGGTAAACAGCTTCCGGGCCTGCGCCAGCGGGTCGTATCCAGGGCCGCGCAGCGGGTTCTCCCCGGTGCGCGCCGCGTAGGTGGGCGCGACCGCGACGCGCACGAGGAAGCGGTCGGACAGCCGCTGCGTGTGCTCCGCGCGCAAGAAGAAGGTATCCGTCTGCAGGTTGGTCGACTGCGGCGTGCCCGCGTTGATCTCGCCGCGTAGCGTCGGCAGCGACTGCGGGGAACAGCGCCCATACCAGTCATACAGACAGTTGGACAGATCCCGAAACTGCGAGCCGAGCCGCGCGTAGCCCGCGCTGGCCTGCAGACGAGCACCCTTGCTCGCGCGCACGAGCAGGTACTTCGCATGGAGCCCGAACGTCTCGCGAGCGAAAGTGACCGCACCGAACGGGCGCTGCATGGTCGCGCCGTTCTGCACCTCGTTGTCGTAGCTGGACCGGAAGCCGGACAGCACGAGCCGCTTCGCCCAGGGCTTGTCGATCACGCCGACCGCCGCGTTGAAGCCGTTCGCGTCGTAGCCGTCGTGGAAGCGCGGCAGCCTCACTTGCCGCGTCCTGCCCTGCGCGTCGAAGGCGGGCACCTCCACCTTGTAGTCGTTCTCGGCGCGGTCGAGGAAGACGTAGCCACGCGCGATAAGGCCGCTCGGTGCATGCACGTAGCGCACGCTGGCCGTCGCGCGGTGCGTGCCGAAGTCGCCCGTCAGGTAGGATGCCGAGGCACCGCTCGTGCGCGTCCCCTCGTCACTGGTGAGCTGCACAGCGCCGCCGAGCGCGTCGGAGCCCAGGCGCGCCGGCACCACGCCCTGGTACACCTCGACGCTCTCCAGCAGGTTGACCGGTACGTTCTGCACGCCGGCCGCGAAGCCCACGAGGTCGAGCGGCACGCCATCGAGGAAGAAGCGCAGCCGCTGACCACCGAGGCCCGCGAGGTTGAACGAGCCTTGCGAGCCGAGCGCGCCGGCGCGTTGCACGGTGACCGCAGTGCTGCGCGCCATGACCTCGGCGAGGTCGGCGGACTGCTGTCTCGCCTGACTCAGGTCCACGACCGAGACAGCGTACGCGGAGTGCATCACCGCGTTGGCGCGCGAGCGGCCACGCACGGAGACTTCGACGGCCGAGGGCTCGCGCGGCTCGACCAGGCCCGCATCGCCCGGCTGCACCCAGCTGGCGTCGATCGGCGCTTGGATCCCTGCGTCCAACCCATCGGCGCGCACGCCGGATGCGGAGCTGAGGCAAATGGCGAGCCCCAGCAGCGAGGAGACTCGCCGGAGCACTGTGCGTCGGCGGAGCGCGTTCATCCGTGGCTTCGGTGGGCACCAGAAAATCGCGCCTCGACCGATGGTCGTTCATATGCAATTAATTCTCATTGTCAAATGAGGCGCCCTCCCCTGCGACTTGCAGGAGCAGAAATCCCGAAGATGCAGCAGTCCATCGGGATTCGGCCAAGCCAGGCTCATCGATTCGAGATCTTGATTTTCACTAGTCTCCAGGAGTTGGCATGAACGTAGGGCTCGCCGTGCTGTTCGCTGCGCTGAGCTGCGTGGGCCTCTACCTGTGCTCGCCTCACCAGCGCCTGCGCTCGACCCCTCTCCCGACCGGCGCCGCCCGTGGCAGCGCGGGCCTGCTCGCGTGTGCCAGCCTGGTCGCGTTCTCGCGGGCGATGCACGTGCTGCCCGCGGTGTTCGCGTCCGTCACCTGCCTGATGCTGTTCCTCGTCGCCGTGCCTTACCTCGGCGCGGCGTTCGGGGCGGCGCGAAAGGAGCGCTGAGGTGGCCTCTGTGGGTCGCGATTGGGGCTCGAAGACGCTCGCGGGCGCGCTGCTGGGGCTCAGCCTCGCGCTCGCATGCAGCGCGCTCTTCGCGCGCCTCGCGGGCGGCATCGCGCCACCGATCCGCGCGCAGCTCACGATGTGGATGGTCATGCCGATCTGGCTGAGCGTGTTGGGCGCGACGTACTTCTTCGAGAGCGGCAAGCGCGCGTGGCTCTGGCTCGCGCTCGCCAACGTCGTGGCGGCGGGCTTGCTCGCGGCCGCGCGAATGACGTGAGGGTGCGCTGTGCGTTCTGAGCTCGTTCGCATCTACAAGGTCGTGCACACCTGGACCGGGATCCTGAGCGGCATGGCACTGTTCATCGCCTTCTACGCGGGCGCCATCACGCTGTTCAAGCAGCCGCTCGTGCACTGGGCAACGCCACCGGCGTCCGCGAGCGCGATCCCACTCGCGCAGACGCCCACGCTGATCCAGCGCACGCTCGCGAGCCACCCCGAAGCCACACGCAGCTTCGAGCTCGACGTGCGCGGCGACGCCGCCCATGCGCTCGAGTGGACCCGGCACGAGCCCCACGCGGACGAGCACGACGCGCTGTCCGTGCGGCACTTCATGGCCACGCTCGAGGCCGATGGAACGGTGCGCAGCCGCGAGGTCCCGCGGTCGCACCTCGGCGAGCTCATCGACGTGCTCCACCGTGTCGTTGGCTTGCCGGTCGACAGCGATGCCAACCGCTACCTGATGGGCGTCGTCGCTTCGCTGTACTTCATGGCGTTGTTCTCCGGCTTCGTCGTGCTCTTGCCCTCGATGCTCAAAGACCTGTTCGCGTTTCGCGTGGGTCCGAACCTCAAGCGTATGTGGCTCGACGCGCACAACATCGTCGGGCTCGGGAGCTTCCCATTCCACGTGGTGATCGCCCTGACCGCCACCGTGTTCGCATTCCACGACGCAATCTACGCGGCGCAGGACATGCTGGTGCACGACGGCAAGCTCGGTGCGTTGCTGCGCGGCGACGCGGCTCCTCCCGAGAAACAGCCACTCGACCCGGCGAAGCTGCTCGCTCCCGATCAGCTGGTCGCACGGATCACGGCCGTCGCGCCAGACCTCGAGCTCACCACGCTGCGCTACATGCGGGTGACAGGTCCGAGCCCGACCGTGTTCGCCTTTGGTCACAATCCGCGCGCGCTCGAGTTTCGTGCACTCGGCGGCGTGATCATGATCGACCCGTACAGCGGCCGCATTCAGAACACCGCCTACGTTCCCGGCCAGCAAGGCGTGCCGGAGACGGTCCTGACCAGCGCCTTCGCGCTCCACTTCGGCAGCTTCGGAGGTGCGCCGGTGAAGTGGCTGTACTTCGTGCTCGGCCTGCTCGGCGCGTGGCTGGTCTACAGCGGCAACTTGCTGTGGATCGAGTCGCGCGGGCGAAAGCTGAAGCCACACGTGGCCGGCGGCGCGCTGCCCGAACAGCGTCGCGGCGTGCGCCTGATGGCGGCGGCAACGGTGGGCGTGTGCCTGGGCGCCGTGTGCGGCATCTCGCTGACCATCGTGTGCGCCAAGTGGCTGCACGGACACGTCGGCGATCTCAACGCCTGGCATCGCGGCGTTTACTACGCGGCGTTCTTCGCGGCGATCGCCTGGTCTTTTCTGCGCGGCGGTGCCCGTGCTGCCGTGGAGCTGCTCCGCGTGGCCGCCGGCCTGACCATGGCCATCCCGCTGACGTCACTCGTCGCGGCGCTCGCGCCCTCGCTCGGGATGTGGACCCACACCGAGCCCGCGGCCCTCGCCGTGGATGGCATCGCGTCGATCATCGCGTTCGGCTTGCTGCGCGTGGCGCGCGCCACCGCCAAGCGCGTCTACGAGGGCCGCCTGGACAGCGTGTGGTCCGCTCCGCGCGCGACGAGCAGCGAGGCACCGGACGCCGCGACTCAGGCGATGCCGTAGTCTTTGATCTTGTACAGCAGCGCGCGGTGGCTCAGCTCGAGCAGCTTCGCGGCCGCGGTGCGGTTGCCGCGCGTCTGCTCCAGCGCGCGCCGGATCAGCAGCTCCTCGATCACCCGCGTGGTGCGCTTGATCGAGAGCTCCCCGCTGCCGAGCGCGAGCGCCAGCGGATCACCGTCCTCGCGCACATGCTCGGGCAGGTCTTCCAGCGTGATCGTCGAGCCCTCGGCCAGCACGATCGCGCGCTCGACCATGTTCTCCAGCTCGCGCACGTTGCCAGGGAAGGCGTGCCGCATCAGCTTGCGCAGCGCATCGGGCGCCACCGCGCGCACCTTGGTGCCGAGCCGCGCGTTGTACTTCTCGACGAAGTGATCGATCAGCAGCGGCAGGTCGCCGGCGCGCTCGCGCAGCGGTGGTAGCTGCAGCTGCAGCACGTTGAGCCGGTAGTAGAGGTCCTCGCGGAAGCGGCCCTCCTTCACCTCGCTCGCGAGATCGCGCACGGTGGCCGCGATCACGCGCACGTCGACCTTGCTGTCCTTGGTGTCGCCGAGCCGGCGCAGCGTGCCCTCCTGCAGCACGCGCAGCAGCTTCACCTGCAGCGCCAGCGGCAGCTCGCCGATCTCGTCCAGGAACACCGTGCCCAGGTGCGCTTCCTCGAACAGGCCGCGCTTGTCGCTGCCGGCGTCCGTGAACGCGCCGCGCTTGTGGCCGAACAGCTCGCTCTCCATCAGCGCTTCCGGGATCGCGCCGCAGTTCACGGCCACGAACGCCTTGTCCGCGCGGGGGCTGCGCTCGTGCAGCGCGCGCGCGACCAGCTCCTTGCCGGTGCCGCTGGCACCCGTGAGCAGCACGGTGGTGGTGTAGCCGGCGACCTTCTCGATGGTGCGGAACACGCGCTGCATCGCCTCGCTCTTGCCCAGCAGCGCACCGAAGTTGCCCTCCTTGCGCAGGCTCTCGCGCAGCGCACGGTTCTCGCGCCGCAAGGCCTCGCGCTCCTCGGCCTTCTTCAGCACCAGGAGCACCTCGTCCTGCTTGAACGGCTTGGGCAGGTAGTCGTAGGCGCCGGCCTTCATCGCCTCCAGCGCGAGGTCGAGCGAGCCGTAGGCGCTCATCACGATCACGGTCGTCAGCGCCCCGCGGCGCGCCAGCTCGCGCGTGAGCTCGATGCCGCTCATGCCCTCCATGCGTACGTCCGCGAACACGAAGTCCGGATCGAAGCCGGGCAGCTCGGCGAGCGCGTCCTGCGCGTTGGCCACCGCCCTCACCTCGTAGCCGTTGCGCGCCAGCAGCGTACGCAGGACGAGCCGCAGGTTCTCCTCGTCGTCCACGACCAGCACGCGCGCCACGCGCCTATGTTCGGGCCAGCGGCCAGGAGGCGGCCACAAAATCGCGCGCACGCGAGCCAGCACACCAGGCGATCGCCATCGATCTTGGCGGCGTTTGCCAACTTAGTTGGCAGCCTTCATGTAGGCTCTCGGCGAATGGCCAATGATTCCATTCTGGACGCCACGGCATGTGGCTTGCTGGAAAGGGGCGTGGGGCCGCAGTGCTCCGTTGATCTGCGAGCAGACCTGGCATTATGGTAGCGCCCGCTGCAGTAGGGCCGGCGCGCCGCTTCAATCAGGACCGGCACCCGCCTGGCGTAGGAGACGTTGATGGAGATGCGAAGCTCAGTTTTCCCGGCAATCGCGAAGTGGCTGTCGCCACTGGTCGCGCTGTCCATGCTCGGCTGTCCCAAGCAGGAGCTCGCGCCGCTCGGCCCGTGCACCGTGTCCGCGGTCAGCGAGCGCGTCGATCAATCGGGCATCTCGAACGTCGACCTGCTGTTCGTGATCGACAACTCGGGCTCGATGGCCTCCGAGCAGAAGAAGCTCGCCGAGAAGCTGCCGGACCTGGTTCGCGTGCTCACGCTGGGCGACCGCTATCCGGACCTGCCCAAGGGTGAGGTGCCGGCCGGCGTCGATCCGTCGACGCGTGAGTTCACGGCGGTCAAGGCGCTCCACCTCGGCGTCGTGTCCACCAACGCTGGCGGCATCGACGACTTCCCGAACAACCAGCAGGCGGCCGTGTTGTCGTGCGCTGGCGAGGGCGACGACGGCTTGCTGCAGTTCGACACCACGATCGCGCAGGACGGCGTGGTCGCGGAGAGCGCGAGCGAGTTCGAGGGCTACGCCAAGGGCGACCAGGTGCTCGACCCGCGCCCCGAGTGCGACATCCCGGGCCTGCAGAAGTACCAGGAGTTCGAGGCCGGCGGCGACGTCAACGCGACCTCGGAAGCGTTCAGCTGCACCTCCACGCTCGGCGTGCGCGGTTGTCCGTTCGAGCAGCAGCTCGAGTCGATGTGGAAGGCGCTCGCGCCCAGCAAGGGCGTGCCGGCGAACGACCCGCTGTACAAGTTCATCAACGGCTCGAAGGGCCAGGGCGACCGGGGCAACGAGGGCTTCCTGCGCGAGGACGCGATCCTGGCCGTCATCATCGTCTCGGACGAAGAAGACTGCTCGGTCACCGACGAAGGCAAGACGCTGTTCCAGCTCGGCAGCGGCGGCGACGACCCGTACGGCGTGCTGCCCGTCAACCTGAACCTGCGCTGCGGACAGTTCGCGGACGTCCAAGAGCTCGTGCAGCCGGTCGAGCGCTACATCGACGGCCTCAAGTCGCTCAAGCCGGACAACCCCGACCGCATCATCTACGCCGCCATCGTCGGCGTGCCGGAGGACGCGATCGCCGACAAGGAGCCGATCGAGAGCATCCTGCTGCGGCCCGACATGGAGTTCATGGAGAACCCGAACCAGCGCGGCTATCCGATGACCAGCTGCATCAGCGCGGCGGGCGACAAGGCCTACCCGCCGAGCCGCATGCTGCGCGTCGCGCAGGGCTTCCCGGACAGCTCCGTCATCTCCTCGATCTGCGCCGACGACTACTCGCCCGCGCTCAACACGCTGATCGAGAAGATCGCGAGCAAGCTCAAGGGCAACTGCCTTCCGCGTCAGCTCACGCCCGGCGACAACGGCCTGGTGAACTGCGAGGTCTTCGAGCTGCTTCCCGACGGCGTGGACGATTGCGACAGCGCGCAGGGCCTCACCGGCAAGCCGATCGAGCGCAACCTGCTCGAGTCCGGCAAGAACGTGAAGCGCCTGGCCTGCAAGATGGACCAGCTCGCGGTCACCGGCGGCGAGAACGTCGCGGACGGCGCCGGCTGGTACTACGACAACTTCAGCATGGCCGTGAAGATGGACTGCACGAACGCGGGCGAGCAGCAGCGCATCGCGTTCAAGTTCGCCAACGGCACGGACCTGCCGCCCGGTGCGGGCGCCACGTTCGAGTGCTTCCAGCCGGTCGCACGCATCGACGCTGACGCCAAGGGCTTCGACGCGGTGAACACGCGCTGCGCCACCGCGGGCGAGGCCACGGACTCGATCTGCTCGGAGAAGCAGGGCCCGGACAACTACAAGCTGTTCTGCCAGCCGGACTCGCTCACGTGCCAGATCTCGTGCGAGAACAACCCCGACTGCCCGCCCGGCTGGGTGTGCTCGGCCCCGCTGGCCGCCGGCGCTGACGACGTGAAGTACTGCCAGCTCCCGACCTGCCCGCAGGACGGCGCCGGCGGCGGCGCCGCAGCCGCCGCCGACGACACCTGAAGCTGCCGCCCGTCGCATGACGAACGCCGATCTCCGCAAGGAGGTCGGCGTTTTTCGTTCGTGCGGTGTCCGTGTTCACCGTTGTCGTCATTTCTCCCGAGCTGAAGCCGTTCCGCGTTCACGGAATTGGTGAACGAGCGTCGTCCGCTCGTCCTTCAAATCAGGGGAAACCATGCCTGCAGCAAGGCTCGGCCGAGTTGCGTCCGCGTTCCTGCGTGCTGCGTCGTTGATGCTGAGCGCGTGCCCGACCATGGAGCTCGCGCCGCTCAACCCGTGCACGATCTCTTCGGCGAGCATCCGCGTCGACACCGGCGGTGTGTCGGACGTCGACCTGCTGTTCGTGATCGACAACTCGGCGTCGATGGCGAGCGAACAGGAGAAGCTCGCCGCGCAGCTGCCGCAGCTGGTCAACGTGCTGGTCAGCGGCGACCGCTACTACGGGCGTACGCCCCCCGACTCGATCACGGACAAAGAGCGCTTCTTCACGCCGGTCAGGAGCCTGCAGCTCGGTGTGGTCTCGAGCAGCATGGGTGGCGCGCAGGACGACTCGCTCGGCAAGACGCCCGCGCTGCTCGACTGCGTGGGCCTCGGCGACGACGGCGTGCTGCTGCGCTCGGTCGATGTGGCGGTCGACGGCGTGGTCAACACCGCCAACGATCGCTTTCCCGACTACGAGGTCGGCGACACCGTGCTCGAGCCGCTGGCCGGCTGCGACGAGCTCGATGCCCAGCCGTCGTACCAGAACTACGCAGCGGACGGCGACACCACGGCCGAGGAGCTGGTGCAGAGCTTTGCCTGCGTCTCGCGCCTGGGCGTACGCGGCTGCCCGTTCGAGCAGCAGCTCGAGGCGATGTGGAAGGCGGTCGCGCCGAGCGACGGCAGGGACCCCGCGCTGCACACCTTCCTCGACGGCACGCGCGGACACGGCGACCCGGACGGCGTGAACGAAGGCTTCGTGCGCCCGGATGCGATCCTGGCCGTGATCGAGATCAGCGACGAAGAAGACTGCTCGATCACCCCGGACGGCACGGGGCTGTTCGCGAACAACGACGAGGCCACGCGGCTGTACACCAGCAAGGTCAACCTGCGCTGCGGCCTGTTCGCGGACAGCGAGGGCCTGCTCTGGCCGGCCGAGCGCTACGTGCGCGGCCTGCGCTCGCTCAAGCCGGACAACCCGGACCGGATCGTGTTCGGCGCGATCGTCGGCATCCCGCTCGACACGGTGAACCAGGACCTCGATGCGATCCTCGCGCGCGCAGACATGCAGTTCGAGGAGGACGTCGCGGAGGGCAAGAACAACCCCAAGACGAGCTGCATCAGCTCGCAAGGCGACAAGGCCTACCCGCCGCGGCGCTTCCTCGAGGTCGCCAAGGCGTTCGGCGAGGACGCGGTCGTGCACTCGATCTGCGACGACAGCTTCGCGCCCGCGCTCGACCGCCTGATCGAGCGCATCGCGAGCAAGCTCAGCGGCAACTGCCTGCCGCAGCCGCTGGTGCGCGACGCGGACGGCGAGGTGCGCTGCGACGTGTTCGAGCGCCTCCCCCCGGGCGAGCAGGCGTGCGACCCGAAGCGCGGCCACGACGACAAGCCGCGCACGATGAACGGCGCCAGCGCGGGCGGCGCCGTCTGCCACATGCAGCAGGTGCCGGTGATCGCCGGCGTGCGGGCCACGGATGGCATCGGCTGGTACTACGACGACTTCAGCGACGAGCTGGCCGACGACTGCAAGAACAGCCCGCAGCGGATCTCGTTCACCTTCGGCACGCTGCCCGGGGGCGGCGAGGCGTTCATCGAGTGCTTCCGGCCGGTGCCGCGGATCGAGCGGAACGCGCGCGGCATGGACGCGGTCAACCTCGGCTGCGAGGCCACGCCGTCACTGTGCGGCGAGCGCAGCGACGACGCCTACACGCTGTTCTGCAGCCCGGACAACAGCTGCCAGATCGAGTGCGAAAAGAATCCGGACTGCCCTCCGGGCTGGGTGTGCGGGCCGAAGCAGGCTAGTGGCGACGGGCCAAAGTACTGCCAAATCCCGACCTGCCCGGCCGACGAACAGGCGCGTACGCAGGAACCGTAACCCGCACGCCCGAGCGCCTGCGCGCGGTGCTACAGTGCCGGCCGGCATGAGCTACACGGTCCTCGCGCGTAAATACAGGCCGCAGACGTTCGCCGACCAGGTGGGCCAAGAGCACGTCACGCGCACGCTGGCGAACGCGATCAACACCGGCCGCATCGCGCACGCGTTCTTGTTCACGGGCGTACGAGGCGTCGGCAAGACCACCAGCGCGCGCTTGCTCGCCAAGGCGCTCAACTGCGAGCACGGCCCCACGCCCGAGCCGTGCAACAAGTGCGACGCGTGCACGCAGATCACCGCCGGCGTCGACCTCGACGTGCTCGAGATCGACGGCGCCTCCAATAACGGCGTCGACGACGTGCGCCGGCTGCAGGAGTCGCTGCCGTATCGCCCCACGCGCGACCGCTTCAAGATCGTGATCGTCGACGAGGTGCACATGCTCTCGACGGCGGCCTTCAACGCGTTCCTGAAGACGCTGGAGGAGCCGCCCGCGCACGTGAAGTTCATCTTCGCGACCACCGAGTCGCACAAGATCCCGGTCACCATTCGCTCGCGCTGCCAACACTACAGCTTCCGCCTGATCCCGCAGCCGGTGATCGCGGCCCGGGTCGCATACATCCTGCAGGCCGAGGGCATCGAGGCCGACGACGAGGCGATCGCGATCGTGGCGCGCGAGGCCGCGGGCAGCATGCGCGACGCGCTGACGCTGCTCGACCAGGTGATCGCGTTCTCGGGCGACAAGCTGCTCGGGCGCGAGCTGTCGCAGAAGCTCGGCCTCGCGGATCGCGAGTTCCTGTTCCGGATCGCGCAGGCGGTGCTGAGCGGGAGCGCGCGCGAGGCGCTCGAGGTGATCGACGCCATCGCGGAGCAGGGCGTCGACTTCGCGCACTTCTCGCGCCAGTGGCTCGACCTCACGCGCGACCTGGTGGTGCTCAAGGTCGCGGGCGAGCGCCGCGAGCTGGTGGAGCTGCCCGAGCTGGAGCGCCAGCGTGCGCAGGCGCTCGCAGATGCCCACGACGTGCTGGAGCTGGAGCGCGTGTTCGCGGGCATCAGCAAGCTGATCGACGAGCTCGGCAAGGCGGGCTCCCCACGCATTCAGCTGGAGATGGGCGCGGTGCGGCTGGCCACGCGCCCTGCCCTGCGCGATCTGTCGGAGCTGATCGCACGCGTGGCGCAGCTCGGGAACGTGAAGCAGGCGCCCGCGCCCGCACGTCCGGCGCCGTCTGCGCCCGCGCGCCCTCCCGCCGCGCCGCCTCCGCAGAACACGCGCGCGGTCTCGCCGCAGCAAGAGGCGCCGAGCGCCAAGCCGAACCCGTTCCAGCGCTTCGTGCCGCCGGAGTCGAGCGCGGGCCCGCAGCACGTCGGCGAGCTGGCGCCGTTTCCGCCCAGCAACGTGACGCCGATCGCGAGCGCGCGCGCCGTCGCGTTGAGCCCGCGCCCGGAGGAGCCACGCGCGCCCGCGCCGCCCGCTCCGCGTGAGGTCATGCAGCCGGGGCCGTTCGCGCCCAAGCCCACCTCGCGCGCTCCGGTGCGCAACACCTCGTCGGTCGATCACGCGCAGTGGCTCGCGGTGATCGGCGAGCTGCGCAAGGGCGATGCGCGCTGGCCCGCGATGTTCGAGCACGGCGTGCCCAGCGAGCTCACGCGCGAGAGCGTGGTGGTGTCGTTCCAGGAGGGCTCGTTCTTCGGCCGCCAGGCGGGCAGCCCGGGCGGCCTCGAGGCTCTCCGCCGTGCCGCGCATGCGGTGCTCGGCGCCGCCCCCACGATCGACGTACGCTTCGTCAGCGAGCTCGCCGGCGAGAGCGTCGCCCAGCGCGAGGCGGCCCAGGTCGACGAGCGCAAGGAAGGCATCAAGCAAAGGGCGCTCGCACACCCGCGCGTGCTCGAAGCCTTGAAGGTCTTCCCGGAGCTCGCCAAGAAGACCGACGTCCAGGTCGACTGAGGCGCGGCACGGCGCGTGCTCTTCCGCTTGCGAACGACCTCTTCGCGACGGAGTGCACACCTTGATGATCCCCCTCTATTCTCGCGCTTGCGCCGTCTTCGTCGCGCTGGCGATGTGCATCGCTGCCCTGGGCGCTTGTGGCAAGGATGCGCCCCCAGCCGCCGTGGACGACACCCAACAGGGAGCCAGCGCGCGCGAGCCGACCGGCATGTCGACCAAGAAGAAGGTCGTGCTGCTCGCGGGCGCCGCAGCGCTCTACTACCTGTACAAGAAGCACCAGGACGCCAAGAGCGCGGAAGGTCCCGACGGGCAGTACTACCTGTCGAAGAACGGGCGCGTGTACTACCGCGACGCCGAACATCGCGCGCACTGGGTCACGCCGCCCCCCGGCGGCATCCAGGTCCCCGAAGATCAGGCCAGCGAATATCGCGAGTTCCAGGGTTACGAGAACCGCGACACCGGCCGCGATCTGAGCGGTCTCTCGAACGACGCCGAATGACTCGTCACAAACCAAGGAGACCAACATGCCGTCCGCACTCGATACCGTGCTCGATCTCGTGAAACGTAAGGTCGCCGAACGCGCGGGAGGCAACCGGGGCTCCGCCGGCGGCATCCTCGGCCAGATCACCGACCTGCTCGCGCAGAAGCGCACGCCCGCGCGCGGCAAGCACGACGTGCGGCCCGCGAGCGAGGATCCCTACGGCGATCCCGCCGACGAGAAGGGCGCGCGCAAGGTGAAGCCCGCCAGCGAAGATCCCTACGGCGATCCCGCCGACGAGGAGCGTTAACCTTCGAGCGTCCGCGCGCTTGGTGGCGGCCGCTCGTCGGTAAAGCCTGCCCGATGGAGCACCGTCCAGGAGCGGGTGCTCGGGCAGGAGAAGTTGTGCCCGCGAGCACGGCGGCCGGAGGCCGGTCGAGGCCGCAGAAAACCGCTTTCAGTCCGGGTCCGAGCACGTCCATGCTGCCTACACATTGAGCGGAACGGGCCGATTTGCTAGAAGCCTAGACATGCAATTTCGCGGTGGAATGAGCGAGTTGATGCGGCAGGCGAGCCGCATGCAGCGCAAGGTCGAGCAGCGCAAGAAGGAGCTCAAGACCGAGACGGTCGAGGTCGGCGTCGGCAACGATCAGGTCAAGGTCACCGCCAACGGCGGGCTGGAGATCGTCAAGGTCACGATCGCGCCCGAGCTGCTCACGGCCGAGAGCCTGGAGATGGCGCAGGACCTGCTCGTCGCGGGCTGCAACGCCGCGCTCAAGAAGGCGCAAGAGATGGTCGACGGCGAGCTGGAGAAGGTGACCAAGGGCATCAAGATGCCCGGCATCCTCTGATGGAAGGTCCGATCGCAGAGCTGGTCTCGTTGTTCGCGCGCCTGCCCGGCATCGGCGAGCGGACCGCGATGCGGCTCGCGTTCCACGTGCTGAGCAGCGACGCCAGCTACGCGAACCAGCTCGGGCAGTCGCTGCAGAGCTTGCACGAGCGAGTGCATCGCTGCGAGCTGTGCGGCAACTTCGGCGCCCGTGCGCGCTGCGACGTGTGCCTCGATCCGCGCCGCGACCCACACCTGGTGTGTGTCGTCGCGCGCGTGCAGGACCTGATCGCGATCGAGCGCACCGGCAACTTCCGCGGGCGCTACCACGTGCTGCACGCGCTGCTCGCACCGCTCGACGGCATCGGTCCGGATCGGCTGCCGATCAAGGCGCTGCTCGAGCGCATCGTCAGCGAGGGCATCGAGGAGATCATCGTCGCCACGCCGCTCAGCGTCGACGGCGAGGCCACCTCGCTCTACCTGGCGCAGGCGCTCAAGCCCGCCGGCGTGCGGCTCACGCGCATCGCCAGCGGCGTGCCGCACGGCGGCGACCTCGAGTTCACCGATCAGATCACGCTCGGGCGCGCGTTCGAGGGGCGACGCGATCTATGAAGGCGCCACGCGCCGACCTCGCGCTGGCGTTGTTGGTGCTGGCGGTGATCGCGATGATGGTGGTGCCGCTGCCCACCTGGCTGATCGATCTCGCGATCGCGCTCAACCTCGGCTTCTCGGTGTTGTTGCTGGCGGCGGCGCTGTACGTGCGCGAGCCCCTCGGCCTGGCGGCGTTTCCCGCGCTGCTGTTGCTGAGCACGCTGTACCGGCTGGCGCTCAACGTGGCCTCCACGCGCTTGATCCTGCTGCAGGCCGACGCGGGCCAGGTAATCGACGCGTTCGGGCACTTCGTGGTGCGCGGCGACTACCGCGTGGGCGCGCTGGTGTTCGTGATGCTGACGCTGATCCAGTTCATCGTGATCGCGCGCGGTGCCGAGCGTGTGGCCGAGGTCAGCGCGCGCTTCAGCCTCGACGCCATGCCCGGCAAGCAGCTCGCGATCGACAGCGAGCTGCGCGCAGGCGCGCTGCGGCCCGAGGGTGCACGCCAACAACGCAAGCAGCTCGAGCGCGAGAGCCAGCTCTACGGTGCGCTCGACGGCGCGCTCAAGTTCGTGAAGGGCGACGCGATCGCGGGGCTCGCGATCACGGCGATCAACTTCGTGGGCGGCGTATCGATCGGCGTGTTCGGACGCGACCTCGCGGTCCAGCAGAGCCTGCAGACCTACGGCCTGCTCACGATCGGCGACGGGCTGGTCACGCAGCTGCCCGCGCTGCTGGGCGCCACGGCGGCCGGCCTGATCGTCACGCGCGTGGCGCCCGAAGGCGAGCGCTCGCTCGCCTCGCAGATCGCGAGCGCACTGCTCGACGAGCCGCGTGCGCTCGCGGTAGGCGCGCTGGTGCTGCTGGTGTTGGCGCTCGTGCCGGGCCTGCCTGCCTGGCCGTTCCTGGCGGTGTTCCTGGTCGTCGCGGCGGTGCTGATCGCCAAGCTTCGCGCTCGGCCCGCGGCGCGCGGCGAGTGGACGATCGAGCTCGGCGATGCTTTGCATGCGAAGCGAAGTACTCTCGGCGTGCGCGAGACGTGCGCGAAGCTCGAGCGTGAGCTCGGTATCGAGCTGCCCGTGCCGGAGCTCGTGCGCGCCGACGTGCCGAGCTTTCAGCTGCGCTTGCGCGAGCTGCCGGAGCTCCCGCTCACGGGCGAGACCGTCGCGCAGGCGCTGGAGCGCTTCGTGCGCGCGAACGCCGAGCAGTGGCTCGACCTCGACGCCGTCGAGCGTGCGCTGACGCGGCTGGAGCGCGAGCAGCCCGCGCTGGTGCGCGCCAGCGTGCCCAAGCCGCTGTCGCCCGCGCTGCTCACCGAGGTGCTGCGGCGGCTCGTGCGCGAGGGCGTCAGCGTGCGCTGGCTGGGAGAGATCCTGGACGGCCTCGCGCGACACAACGAGCAAGCACAGGATGGCGACGACATCGCCGGTGGCCTCGCTGAACACGCACGGCGAACACTTGCGCGCCGCATCTCCCACGCGCTCGCACCTGGGGGCACGCTCCATGTGCTGCGCCTTACCCCCGAGCTGGAAGAGACCCTCAGCGACGGGCTGCGCGCGCACGCCCTGGTGCTTCCGCCCGAGCTCGCGCGCGAGATCGCGAGCGCGATCGAGCATGCACACAAAGCAGCACCTTTGCCGCATGCTCTCGTCACCCAGACCGAGCTGCGGCGCCACGTGCGCGCATTGATAGCCGAACGAGCACCCGCACTCGCCGTGGTGACCGCACACGAGCTGCTGCCGCATCTGAGCCTGTCCACGTCGGCCCCGATCGGCCCTTGATCGGGGCTGGCACGTGTGTCCCAATGGACTGATGCGTCCGGATTTCGCAGCGTTCGATGCAGAGCTCGACGCGCTGACTCCTGCGGCAGGCTTCGATTTGCTCGCGCTCGCCGAGAGCTACGCGGGCAAGCTCGGTACGCTGCCTGCGGTCGACGACGCGCTGTCCGCGCTCGAAGTCGGTGTGCCTGTCGCGACGCAAGAGGTCAGCGAGCAGATCGAGCTGCCGGAGCCGCTGCGCGATGCGTTGCTGGTCGAAGAACCTACCGGCATGCACACGCTCGACGATTTGCTCACGCGCGGAGAAACCGCGCGCATCGAGGCCGCGAGCGCGCGCGCGCTGCAGATCGACGCCGAAGAGGAGCAGCCGATCACCGCACGGCACGACGTCGAGCCGGTCGCCGGTGGCAACGACTTCGAGATGCGCGAGAGCGGCGCGTTCACCGTCAGCAAGTCGCACCATCCGCGTCGTGAAGACTCGCGCGACATCACGATGGAGCCGGTCGACGAGGAGCTGCTCGAGGCCGAGATCGAAGAGATGCGTCCGGAAGCGGCGCCACTCGCGAACCAGCTGTTCGATCTGAACGCGCCCGCGAACGTGGAAGCCGAGCAGGAGGCGGACGCCGCGTTCGCTGCGCTGTTTGCCGAGGCCACGCGCCAGAGCAGCATGCCGAGCGTCAGCGAGCAGGAGCCCGCCGACGACACCGAGGTGTTCCACACCAGCGAGCTGGTGCTCGACCCGAGCGTGCTGAGTGCGGGCGTGCCCTACCCGGCCGCGAACACGGACGTGGAGGTCGAGCTCGAAGGCGGCTTCCACGACGAGACGCTCGACTCCGCCGAGTTCGAGATCGTGAACGACGTGGTTACGGATGGGCGCCCTGCCAACTCGCCGAGCGGCCGTCCCTCGCGCCCACCCGAGAAGCGCCCCAGCTTCCTCGGCCGCCTGTTCGGCCGCAAGGAAGAGTAGTCAACCGAGGAACGCCTCGATGCGCGCCAGGCCTTCGCGAAGGTCCGCCTCGCTGGCGGCGTACGAGAGCCGTAGGTGGCCCGGCGCGCAGAACGCGCTGCCCGGCACCACCGCCACGCGCTTGGCTTCCAGCAGCTGCTCCGCGAGCGCCACGTCGTCGTCGATGTGCACCCCGGCGCGCGTACGCCCCAGCTGCGCGCGCACGTCGAGGAACGCGTAGAAGGCGCCGTCGGGCGGCGTGCAGGCCACGCCCGGGATGCCGGCGATCGCGTCCAGCACGAGGTCGCGCCGGCGCTCGAACGCCAGCCGCATCGTCTCGACCACATCCTGCGGCCCCTCCAGTGCTGCCAGGGCCGCGTACTGCATCGGCGTGGCCGGGTTGGTGGTCGCCTGGCTCTGCAGCGTGTCGCAGGCGGCCGCGACCTCACGCGGTGCGAGCAGCCAACCGATCCGGAAGCCGGTCATCGCGAAGCGCTTGCTCACGCCATCGACGATCACAATCCGCGCGCGCAGGTCGGGAGCCACCTCGAGCAGCGAGCGCTGCTTGAAGCCGTGATACACGAGCGCGCTGTAGATCTCGTCGACCACGATCCAGATCGGGCGTTCGCGCAGCACGTCGGCCAGCGCCGCCAGCTCGGCCTCGCTGTACGCCGCGCCGGTGGGGTTGTTGGGGCTGCACAGGAACAGCACGCGCGTGCGCTCGGTGATCGCCGCGCGCAGCCCGGCCGCGGTCAGCTTGTAGCCGTGCTCGGGCAGCGTCTCGACCAGCACCGGCGTCGCGCCTGCGAGCTGTGCTTGCTCCGGGTAGCTCACCCAGCACGGCGTGGGCACGATCGCTTCGTCGCCCGGCTGCAGCAGCGCGAAGCAGAGGTTGAACAGCGCATGTTTGGCGCCGACGGAGACTACGATCTCGTTTTCCTCGTGCGTGATCCCGCCGCGACGTGCGGAAGAGTCGCGCGCGATCGCCCTGCGCAGCGGCGCGACGCCGCGCACGCTCGTGTAGCGTGTGTTTCCGGCGACCATCGCCCGGGTGGTCGCCTCGACGATGTGTGCGGGCGTCGGGAAGTCCGGCTCCCCTACCCCGAAGCCGAGCACCTCGACGCCCCGTGCGCGCAGATCGACCACCTTTTGCAGGAAGCCGGCGGTGGCGGAGGGCTTCACCTGTTGCAGACGGGCTGCAAGCGACGGTGCGGGAGCGGATTTTGACACGCGCCGAGTGTGGCAAACGGCTGGTCCTACCGCCAACTGTCTCCAGTGTGGACCGGTGCCGGCGGCTTTTTCGCGTGCACCTCACGTCGCGGATTCGCGATCATCGCGTTCTTGTCTATAAAATCGGCGGCACAACAGCTCGGGCACGCCGCGTCACAACCTTGCACCGCGATCTCACAGCGGTAAAAAGCGTCGCCCCCTGGAGGAACGAGACCATGTCCATGCAACCGACGTCTGCCGCCTCGTCCCCCCGCGCCAAGCGCGCGGCCTTCCCCGCGCTTGCAGCGCTGGCGCTCGGCGTCGCTCTCTGGGGCACGGGCTGCGGTCCCAAGTACCCCGCGTGTGAAGAAGACGGGGACTGCAAGGCCGCCGAGTTCTGCGTCTCTGGCCAGTGCCAGAAGTGCCGCACGGATCAGGACTGCGCCACCGGCCAGAGCTGCAGCGCGGGCATCTGCGAGGACATCGCGGGCTACTGCGACGAGCGCGTGGCCTGCCCCGGCGGCCAGGAGTGCGTCGGCAACCGCTGCCAGGCCCCGCAGCCGGAGCCGCTCGAGCGTCCCGCCCCCACCAGCACCGGCTGCCAGCTGCAGACCGTGTACTTTGCGTTCGACTCCTCGAACCTCGAGCCCTCGGCGCGCGACGTGATCGCGAAGAACGCGCAGTGCGCACGCGAGAAGTCGCAGGGCGTGCGTATCACCGGCTACACCGACAACCGCGGCACCGAGGAGTACAACCTCGCGCTCGGCGACCGTCGTGCACGCTCGGTCGAGCAGTACATGGGCAGCCTCGGCCTCGAGAAGAGCAAGCTCAGCTCCGCCTCGATGGGCGAGGAGCTCGCGCGCGGCGAAGACGAGAGCGGCATGGCCCAAGACCGCAAGGTCGAGTTCACCGCCAAGTAAGGCGAAAACTCAGCTCCGGCGCGAAGCTGCGCTATATCTGCGCGGAGCCATGCTTCGTACTCGCGCCCTCGCTTTCGGTCTCCCCCTTGCCCTCGCGGGCGTCTCCCTCGGCGGCTGCTTCGGCATGACCTCCGAGGGCAAGCGCGTCATTCGCGAGTCGGACTCCAACACGGAGCGCGTCGCGAAGCTGGAGCAGCAGCAGAACGCGCAGCTCGAGCAGCTGAAGGGGGCCGAAGCCAAGGCCCAGGACAGCATCAAGCAGCTCGAGGGCGTGATCGAGCAGGCCACGCAAGTGGTGCAGCGCAACAGCGCGGACGTAGTCACGCAGGTCAGCGAGCTGCAGGGCAAGGTGGCCTCGCTCGAGGGCCGCCTGGCCGAGCTGCAGTACGCGATCGACGAGCTCAAGAAGGGGCCCGCGCCGGCCCCCATCGGCGCCACACCGACGCCCACTGCCGCGGCGGTTCCCGCGGTGGACGAGACGCCCGCCGACAAGAACGAGCACTACGCGGCCGCCTACCGGGCCTACAGCGAGCGCGACTTCACCAAGGCACGCTCGCTGTTCAAGTCGTTCATCGAGCGCTACGGCACGGACACGCAGGCCGACAACGCGCAGTACTGGATCGGCGCCAGCTACCTGGTCGAGAACCGCCCGGCCACCGCGCTCGCCGAGCTCAAGAAGGTGATCCAGAATTTCCGCGGCGGCGACGCCGTCGATGAGGCCCTGCTCGACATGGCCGAGGCCTTCTACCGCCTACGCGCCTGCAGCGACTCGCGCAACGCCCTCGACACCTTGATCCGCACCCAGCCCAACAGCCCCCTGGTGACGAAGGCGAAGGCCAAGCTGAAGGACATGAAGAAGCTCGAAAAGGACTACTGCACGAGCTGAAGCGTCGTTGACGTTGACGTTGACGTGAACGGCGACGTGAACGCCACCGGCAGCTCAGCGCGTAGCCAGCCGCTCCTTCGCCATCGCCCGCAGGTCCTCGGCCAGCTGCGTGAGCTCCGCCGGCTCGGCGCGGTAGTACCCGCGAATCGTGCCCTTGGCGTCGACCAGCACGAAGTGCTCGCCGTGCATGATCTCGACCAGCGTCGGGTCGTTCTCGCTCGGCTTCGGGTCGCCGATGTGGATCTTGAAGCCTGACACCACGGTCTTCTCGATGGTGTCGAGCGGCCCGGTCAGGAAGTGCCAGCTCGGGCCCGCGTCGTACTTCTGCGCGTACTCGTTCAGCACCGGCGGCGTGTCGTGCTCGGGATCCACGGAGAAGCTCACGAACTGCACATCCGGCACGTCCGTCAGCTTGCTCTGCAGCGACTTGAACTTCGCCGTCAGCAGCGGGCACACGCTCGGACAGCGCGTGAACACGAAGTTCGCGATCCACGGCCTGCCCGCGAGCTGCGCGCTCCCGAACGGCTTGCCGAGCTGATCCGTCAGCGCGAACGCCGGCACCCTGCCGAGCTCCCCCTGGGCCTGGCTCTGCTTCTGATCGCCGAGCCGGTACAGCGCGAACACCGCCAGCCCACCGACCACCAGCGCAGCCCAGATCAGGATGCGGACCTGGCGCACGGCTCAGACCAGCGCGTCGATCGCCAGCGCCGTGAACAGCGCAGGCAGGTAGATCAACGAGGCGAAGAACAGCTGGCGGGCCCACTTGAAGCCCTGCTGGCCGGCCGGCACCGAGAAGCCCTTGAACGCGAGCGCGATCATGCCCACGCCGAGCAACGTTGCGACGACCAGGTACGGCAGCCCCGCCACCTTGAGCGGCACTAGCGACAGCGTGACCGCGAGCAAGAACAGCGAGTGGACCACCGCATGGACCTTGGCCACACGCAGCCCGCGCACCGCCGGCAGCACCTTGATGCCCGCGCGCGTGTACTCGCTCTCGCGGAAGATCGCGATCGCGATGAAGTGCGGCAGCTGCCAGAAGAACAACACACCGAACAGCGCGATGCCCGCCCACTCCAGGCGGCCGGTGACCGCGGTCCAGCCGATCAGGGGCGGCAGCGCGCCCGGCACGGAGCCGATCAGCAGCGCAGCGGGGGTCTTCTGCTTGAGCGGCGTGTAGACCGCCACGTAGCTGACCAGCGCGATCGCCGCGAGCAGCCCCGTCAGGCGGTTCACGCCCAGCGTCAGCAGCGGGATCGAGATGCCGCCCAGCGCGAGCCCGAACCACAACGCGACCCACGGCGACAACCGGCCCGCGGGCAGCGGGCGGTTCTCGGTGCGCGTCATCAGCCGATCGCTGTCGCGCTCCAGCCAGCAGTTGAGCGTGTTGGCAGAGCCGACCACGAGGGCCGTACCGAGCAACGTGTAGATCACGGTGCGCGCATCGACGTGTCCCGCCAGCGCGAGCCCACCCGCCGTGGTGATCAACACCATGAGAGTGATTCTC
>DASUME010000822.1:0-3000 GCA_036277895.1 Polyangiales bacterium | reverse complement strand
CGCGGCGCAGCGCGTAGGTGAGCTCGCGCAGCTCTTCGTCGTAGGTGATCAGCGCGCGCACGTTGCCGCGGAAGCAGCGCCAGCGGCGGTGGTGCTCGATCAGCGCGTCGGCCGCGCGGTCGATGCTCTCTCCCGGCGTCTGCCCGACCTGCACCGTGTTCTCGATGTTCGCCCACTCCTCGGCCACGAACTCCTGGTACGCCGCGATGAAGATCTCGCGCTTGTCCTTGAAGTGCCGGTAGAAGGTGCCGGTGCTGTAGCCGGCCTCCTTGGCGATCGCGTTGGTGTCCGCTTCCCAGTAGGGCACGCGGTTGAAGACCTCGGCGGCGGTGCGCGTGAGCCGCGCGCGCGTCTGTTCCGGCAAGCCGCGGCGTGGCCGCGGTCCATCGAGCTCGAGCGGACGAGTGTCCTCCTCGTCGTTTTGCTCGCCCGCGGAAGAACCGCGCGCTTCGACCTCGCGCAGCTCGGTCTTTGCCATCGAATCCGCCTTCACCGCATGGAACCTAACCGAGATCCGGCCATCATGCACGACGGCCTACCCGTCGACCCGCCTGTAGAACGTGAGCAAATCGTCGCCCTCCGCGTAGAAATCGCGCAGCCGCCCGTCGATGCGGAAGCCGAGCCGCTCATAGAAGCCTCCGGTGGAGGCGTAGTCCTCCTTGGACGACGTCTCGATGCGCACGTTGCGGCCCCCGCGGGTGCGCATGCGCTCCACGAACGCCGCGTACAGCGCGCGCCCCACGCCTCGCCCCTGCACGCTCGGATCGACCGCGATCCAGTACAGATCCCAGGTCGCTTCGGTCATCGGCGTGGGCCCCACGCACGTGTAGCCGACCAGCGCTTCGCCCTCGACCGCGACCAGGCATTCGTAGCCGCTGCCTTTGGGATCGGCGATCGCCGCGTCGATCAGCTCCAGCGCAACCTCGACCTCGTCGGGCTTGAACTGCGCGATCCGCGCGAGCAGCTCCGCCAGGGGTGCTCGATCGGAAGGCGTAAGCTCTCTAACGATCATCGGTCCCTCTCATGCGCGCGCGCGAGGATGCCGCCGATCAGCGCGGCGTAGTCGACGCCCACGCTGCGCGCGGCCACGGCCAGGCCTGCCTCCGGGTGCAGGTCGTTGTTCGGGTTCACGTCGATCACACACGGTCGCCCCTCCGCATCGAGCCGCATGTCGACGCGACCGTAGCTGCTGCCGGCGAGCGCGAGGAACGCCTCGCGCGCGAGCTGCTCGACCTCACGCCGCAGCGCAGCATCGAGCACCGCCGGCACCGACTTGGTCACGTACTCCGGGCTCTCGGGGTTCCACTTGCTGTCGTAAGTCACGAAGCGCGGCAGCTCGGGCGGCAGCGGCGAGAAGTCGATCTCGGTGGGCACCACGTGACCTCGCGCCGGCTCGGGGAACAACGCGACGTTGATCTCCTTGCCCGGCAGGTACGCCTCCACGAGGTACGGCCCCGGCAGCTCCGCGCGGAGCTTGGCCAGGCGCGCCGCGAGCGCCGCGCGATCGACGCAGCGTGAGCCTGCGTCGATGCCGATCGAGCCGTCGACGCGCGCCGGCTTCACGAAGCACGGATACCCGACCTCCGGCAGCTCGTCCTGCACGACCACCCCGGGCGCCACGCGCACGCCGGCCTCGATCAGCAGCGTGCGTGCGCGATCTTTTTCCTGGCACAGCTGCAGCGTGCGCAGGCCGTTGCCGGTGTAGCGCACGCCGATCCGATCGAGCAGCTCGGGCACTTCCCACTCGCGCCCGTAGTCACCGTCGATCGACTCGACCAAGTTGAACACGGTCTCGTAGCCGCGCAGCTGCGCCGGCAAGCCGTCGAGCGACTCCGCGACCTCGATCTGCGCGACGTCGACGTGCAGCGAGCGCAGCACCTCCGCGATCGCGCGCGCGGTGTCGAGCACCGCCGCATCACACGCGTAGCCCGGCGCGTCCGGGCGGGCGAGGAAGTCGGTGTTGACCAGGACGGCGGTGCGCGCGGGCAGCATGCTCTCGGTATAGCGCTACTGGGTCTCGACCGGCGGGTCGATGATGATGATCCCCCCGCAGTTCTTGATGCCGCCGCAGTCGCTGTCCTTGCAGTTCAGCGCGCCGTCGCAGTCGTTGTCGTACTTGTCGATGCAGGAGGTCTCGGTCTTCTCCAACGCTTGGCCGTTGTCGCGCAGGTAGGCGACGCAGCACGTCCGAGTGCTCGCGCACTGCGGATCTTTGCAGTCGACCAGGCCGTCGCAGTCGTTGTCCTTGTCGTCGTTGCACAACAGCGCCGTGCTCTCGCCGCCGACCACCGGGCGGCAGCAGCTCGGGCTGAGCGCGCAGTCGTCGTCGTAGCAGTCGGCGCCCTGCGCATCGCAGTCGTTGTTGGCGCCGTCACCGCACGAGGTCTCGGTGGACTCGGTCTTGTCGCAGCAGGCGAGCGTGGGGCGGCAGTCCGCGTCGCGGCAGTCGGCGATGCCGTCGCAGTCGTTGTCGAGGCCATCGGTGCAGTTGGTCTCGGTGCTCGCGGTCGCTCCGGCGTCCGTGCTCATCTTGCAGTCCGGGTCGGCACAGTCCGCGCCTTCCGGATCGCAGTCATTGTTGAGGCCATCGAAGCAGCTCGCTCCGGACTCCGTGCTCGCGCTCTTGCTGCAGCACAGCGACGAGAACGCGCAGGCGAGCTCCTCGCAGTCCTTCAGCCGATCGCAGTCGTTGTCGTTGTTGTCGCCGCACGAGATCGGGAAGCTGCCATCCTCGGGCCCGGCGGGCGTGCAGCTGCACTCGTACACGCCCTGGCAGCCCATCTCCTGGCAGTCGATCTGCCCATCGCAATCGTTGTCGAGCTTGTCGGTGCAGGCGGTGTCGCCGCTCTCGGGCGCCGGGTTCGGGCAGCAGTTGGGCGCCTGCCGGCAGTCCGTGTCGAGGCAGTCGACGAAGCCGTCGCAGTCCTCGTCGACCGCGCCTTCGCAGCTGTGCTCGTTGGTCTCCAGCAACGCGCAGCCCGCATCGACGGGCGGCGTGCC
>DASUME010000821.1:0-8955 GCA_036277895.1 Polyangiales bacterium | reverse complement strand
CCACTCCGCTGCCCAAGCCGAAGTTCGGTAGCTCCAAGCCGTCCTCGCCCTACAAGGTCGATCGCAAGCCCGCTCCGAGCGCGAAGCTGGGCACGCTGCGCATCCACCCGCGTGGCCACGGCTTCGTGACGCCCGACGAGCCCGGTGCGGACGACATCTTCGTGGCGCCCTCCGAGCTGCTCGGCGCGCTGCACGGAGACAAGGTCGCGGTCAGCGCGCGCCGCAACGATCGCGGCTTCGAGGGCACGATCATCGCGGTCCTGCAGCGCAGCCAGACGCACGTGGCGGGCTTGCTCGCGCAGGACGCCTACGGCCTCTACATCCAGCCCAGCGACGCGCGCCTGCCCAAGGAAGTGCGCGTGATCGGGCACCTGCCCGGCGATGCGGTGCCGGGGCTCGCGGTGGTCGCCGAGATCGCCCGCTACCCCGACGATGGCTCTCCGCCCGATGCGCACGTGATCCGCGTGCTCGGCGTGGAGGGCAGCGCCGAGGTCGAGGTCGCCAAGATCAAGCTGCGCGAGGGCGTGCGCGAGGAGTTCCCGGACGCGGTGCTGGCCGAGGCGCGCGAGTACGGCGACAAGGTCTCCGCGCGCGACCGTCGCGACCGCGAGGACCTGCGCGATCTCGATCTGGTCACGATCGATCCGATCACCGCGCGCGATCACGACGACGCGATCTTCATCGAGCGCAACAGCTCCGGCGGCTACCGCATCGTGGTCGCGATCGCGGACGTGTCTCACTACATCCAAGAGGGAACCGCGCTCGACGCCGAGGCGATCACGCGCGGCACCTCGATCTACCTGCCCGACCGCGCGATCCCGATGCTGCCGCACGAGCTGAGCTCGAACCTGGCCTCGCTGGTGGCGGGCAAGGACCGGCTCACGCTGGCGGTCGACATGAACCTGACCGCGGGCGGCGTGGTGAAGAGCTTCCGCTACGTGGAAGGCCTGATGCGCTGCAAGGCGGGCCTCACCTACGAGGGCGTCGCGCAGGCGCTCGGCTTCACCGAGGATGGGCGCAACGAGAAGGCGGCGCTCAAGCTGCTGCCGATGCTCGAGGTGCTGTACGAGGCCGCGATGATCCTGCGCACCAAGCGCATGAAGCGCGGCTCGCTCGACTTCGATCTGCCGGAGCCGAACGTCGAGCTCGACGCGACCACCGGAGAACCGAAGAACATCCTGCGCCGCGGCAAGGACCCGGGCGTGCGCAAGGCGTACCAGCTCGTCGAAGAGATGATGCTGCTCGCCAACGAGACCGTGGCCGCCGACCTGTTCAAGCGTCAGGTGCCCGCGATCTACCGCGTGCACGGCTTGCCGGACGCCGAGCGCCTGCAAGCGTTCGCGGAGAGCGCACGCGCGATGGGCTTTCACCTGGAGATCGACGAGGACGAGATCAACCCGCGCGAGATCGCGCGCTTCCTCGCCGAGCTGGAGAACTCGCCCGCGCGCGGGTCGTTGAACTACCTGCTGTTGCGCTCGATGCAGCAGGCCACGTACGACACGATCAACATCGGCCACTTCGGCCTGGCGGCCGAGTACTACCTGCACTTCACGTCGCCGATCCGGCGTTATCCGGATCTCGCGGTGCACCGTGTGGTGCGCAAGCTGGCGCGCGGCGAGGCGATCGACTCGCGCGGCCTGGAGCGCACGCTGCGCGAGCAGGCGAGCGCCTGCAGCAAGCTCGAGCGGCGCGCGATGCTGATCGAGCGCGAGGTGATCGACGTCTACCGCTGCATCCTGATCAAGCCGCGTGTGGGCGAGGAGTTCGAGGGCACAGTGTCCGGCGTGGCGCCGCACGGCGTGTACGTGGGCTTCGACGAGCCGTTCGTGGAGTGCCTCTGCCACGTGACCACGCTGGGCACCGGCGACTTCTACGAGATCGACAAGCACGGGCTGCGCTTGGTGGGCCGGCGCTCCGGCGCGAGCTTCGGGCTGGGCGACCGGCTGACCGTACGGCTCGACAGCGTGAACGTGGCCGAGCGCTCCATCGTGGGCACGCCGCTCGTCTATCCAAAGCGCGAGCAAGATGTCGAGCTGGTGGGCCACGATGGCGGGCAGAGCCGGCTGACGCGCAAGGCGCGCGAGAAGACCAGCTGGGGCAAGCACAGTAGCCGCGGCTCGCGCGACCAAGAAGTGGAACGCAAACAAGAGCGTCGCCGCGACCGCCGCACCAAGGACGAGCGCAAGCAGAACAAGCGCCGCCGCTGATCGCGCGCCGCGCTTACTGAATCACGCCGCAGCCGATGCGCGGGCCGCTGTTGCCCGCGGGATCGCTGACCAGGTCGTCCGGACCGCCGTGGATCACGACCGCCTTGCCGACCAGGTCCTCGGCCGAGCCGTCGCCGAGCTTCCAGGCCTCGCTGGTCACCTCGAGGTGCCCCGTGCCGTCCGCGCCGACGGTGAGGTTGCCGAGGTCGCCCAGATGCGACGCGGTGGGCGGAGGCGCGCCGTGGTGATGGCCGGCGGGGTTCCAGTGCCCGCCGGCGTTCTTCGCCTCGGGATCGCTGCAGTCGCCCTTCTCATGGATGTGTGCGCCGTGCTCGCCGGCCGGGGCGCCCTCGACGTGCAGCGTCAGCTTCACGCCCACCGGCGTCTGCTCGAACGTGGCGTGCCCCTTGAGCGACGTGTCGCCGCTCTTGGGCTCGAGGTGCGCGCTGGCGCTCTTCTCGCTCACGAGGCCGGCGTCGATGTCGGCTTCCTTCTTCGTGGGCGCCGTCTCGGCGGCAGGCGCACCCTTGTGTGCGCAGCCGGCCAGGCCGAGCGCCAACCCGAGGACCACTAAGCTCTTGTGCATGACGTTTCTCCTCCACGGTAAGGTGCGCCGCATCACGGCTCGCGCAAGATGCGCACCTTCAAGTCGTCGTCCGGCGGCACCCAGGTGGCGACCTCGAGCGGGCCCTGCGCGCCGCTGCGGATGTCCTTGATCTCGAGCCCGTTCTCGCCCGTGAACACCACGAACGGGATGCCCTTGCGCTCGGCGTAGCGGATCTGCTTGCCGAACTTCTGCGGTGCGTGGAACACCTCGGTGGGCAAGCCGCGCTCGCGCAGCTTGCGCGCGACCTCGTAGGCCGCCGGGCGTTCTTCCTCGTTGTTCAGCGCCACCAGCAGCACGGTCGGCGTGGAGCGCGAGGCCTTGAGCTTGTCGTTCGCGAACAGGAAGCCGAGGATGCGCGAGATGCCCACCGACACGCCCACGCCGGGCAGCTTGTTCTTGTCGTCCGACGCCAGGTTGTCGTAGCGGCCGCCCGAGCACACCGAGCCGAGCTGCGGGTGATCGACGAACATGCCCTCGTACACGGTGCCGGTGTAGTAATCGAGGCCGCGCGCGATGCGCAGCTCGGCGCGCACGCTGCCCGAGGGCAGGCCCTTGAGCGCGCTCATCACGAACGCGAGCTCCGTCAGGCCTTCCTCCAGCAGCGGATGCGACGCTCCCAGCGCGCGCACCTGATCGACCACCTCGGGCCCTTCGCCGCCGATGCGCGCCAGCGCCAGGCAGCGCTCGGCTTGCTCGGCCGACAGCGCGTTCTCGTCGACCAGCGCCTTGCGCACGCCGTCCTCGCCGATCTTGTCGAGCTTGTCGACCGTGCGCAGCACGTCGCCGATGCTCTCGATCCCGATCGCGCGGTAGAAGCCCTCGAGCACCTTGCGGTTGTTGATCAGCAGCACGATGCGCGGGATGGGCAGGCTGCTCACCACCTCGTGCAGCAAGAGTGCCATCTCGGCGTCGAAGTGCACCGGCAGCTCGCCCTCGCCGATCACGTCGATGTCCGCCTGGTAGAACTCGCGGTAGCGGCCCTGCTGCGGACGCTCGCCGCGCCACGACTTCTGGATCTGGTAGCGCTTGAACGGGAACGCCAGCGAGCCGCGGTGCTGCTGCACGTAGCGGGCGAACGGCACCGTCAGGTCGAAGTGCAGACCGAGGTCGGACGTCTCGCCCTCCTCGGCGTGCAGCCTGCGCAGCACGTAGATCTCTTTGTCGGTGGCGCCTTTCTTCAGCAGCACGTTGAGCGGCTCGACCGAGCGCGTCTCCAGCGGCGTGAAGCCGAACAGCTCGAACTTGGTGCGCACCCGCTCGATCAGCTGCTGCTCGACCAGTCGTTGCTCGGGGAGCCACTCGGGAAAGCCCGTCAGCGCGGTAATCTTGGCCATGGCGGCGCCAACTTGGCACGCGCCTGGCCGGCTTCAACCCGCGGGTTGTGCGGCGCGTTTCTTGACGGCGTCCACGCGCGACGGCGCCGCGATCAGGCTGGAGATGGTCTGGGTGGCGACGAACTCCGCGATCTCCTCGGAGCGGTAGCGCGTGGCGTGGGGATCGGGGCTGCGGCCCTTGCCCTTGGGCTCGCGCAGGAACCAGTTCTGCACGCTCTCGTCCTGGGCGATGATGGTGAGCGCGCACAGGTACGCGTCCACCGTGCGGAACGCGCCGTTCTCGATGCCGCGTGCGATCAGCTTCTCCAGCGTGGCGGTCAGCTCACGGCGCTCGCGCCAGTAGATCTCGAACGCCGCGCGGTCGCGCCGGCTGAAGCGGTGCACCTCGGTGATCTCGAGCGGGAACTCGCAGACCGTGCGCACGTCGAACTGCACGAGCCGGTACAACTGCAGCTCCGGCGCGTCACCCTCGTCCTCGAGCTGTCGCGCGTACGCGAGCGGCAGCCGGTTCACCTGCTGGAGCAGCTCGGCGACGATCAGCTCCTTGCGCCGATACCAGTAGTAGAGCGACGACTGGCCCAGGCCCGACTGCTCGGCGATCTCCAGCATCGATACGTCCGCGATCCCGCGTGCGGCGAACAAGGCCGCGGCTGCATTCAGGATCTGCTCGCGCGGCTCGGTCCCGGGCGCCGCGCTGGTCCGCTTTCGCGGTCGGCCCACGCGACGCTTCTCGGGCACAGGAGGGGACGACGACATCTGTGTCTGCCTATAGCAGGATCATTCGAGTCTGGGTCGAGAGCTCCGTGCATTCAACGAACGCTGCTCGCGGCCAATGTTTCGTCCGTGTAAGCCGGCACGTGGCGCGCTGATTTTGCGGTATACCCGGCTCATGGCGCCACGATCGAACGAATCCGAGCTCGAACGTCTCAAGTCGGGCATCGCCGCCGGCAGCCGGCGCATCCTCCATCTCTCGCTGCGCGGCGCAGACCTGCGCGAGTTCGATCTCAGCGGTCTGACTCTGCCTGACGCGGACCTCGCGGGTGCGGACCTGCTGCAGGCGAACTTGTTCGCCACCGATCTGAGCCGCGCGGAGATGAGCAGCACCAACTTGATCCGCGCAGACTTGAGCAGCGCCATCCTCGATGGTGCCTTGCTGGTCGGCGCGCACATGAGCTGGGCGCGGCTGCTCGGTGCCTCGCTGCAGGAAGCCAACCTGCTGCGCGCCAATCTATCCAACGCAGACCTGCGCCGCGCGCGGCTGGAGGCGAACATGGAGGGTGTGAACCTCACCAATGCCACGCTGGTGGGCGCGGACCTGTCGCGCGCGTTCCTCTGGGGCGCGAACCTGCAGAACGCGAACCTGTGCGAAGCGAAGCTGGTGGGCGCGAAGCTGCGGCGCGCCAACCTGCGCGGTGCAGACCTGCGCGGTGCAGACCTCACCGACGCGGACATCACCGGCGCCGAGCTGCTGGGCGCGAAGTTCGACCGCGGGCAGCAGCTCCCGCAGCGCTGAGCCGCTGCACGGCGCGCCCAGTGAATGCGCGCAAACGTGCGGCTTCTCGCGGCTAATTGGGGTTCGATTGCAGGCGGGTAAAAAATCTTGGGTGGGGAGTATTTTTCCCCATTTTCGAAACTCATTCGAAATCCTGCACCAGTAGGTTCCTCGAGCATTGTGGCGCCCCCCTGTTCGGCGCCGACGCTCGAAAGGACCTGCCGTCATGTTCCGCTCGATCGCGCGCAGCGCGCTGCAACTCGACACGCTCTTGCTCGTGGCTCTGACGCTCGGTGCCTGTACCAAGGAAGCGCCGGCTCCGGAGGCGAAGCTGGAGCCAGTGGAAAAGGCCGCTCCTGTAGAGGCGCCCGCCGCGCCCGCGCCCACCGCGAGCGGCCCGCTGCGCATCGCGTACAGCGACTGGCCTGGCTGGGTGGCCTGGGAGATCGGCATCCAGAAGGGCTGGTTCAAGGAAGAAGGCGTCGAGGTCGACTTCAAGTGGTTCGAGTACGTGCCCTCGATGGAGGCATTCTCGGCCGGCAAAGTCGACGCGGTGACGATGACCAACGGCGACGCGCTGGTCACCGGCTCGAGCGGCGCAAAGAGCGTGGGCATCGTGCTCAACGACTATTCGAACGGCAACGACATGGTCGTCGCACAGCCGAAGATCAAGAACGTCGCGGGGCTCAAGGGCAAGAAGGTCGGCGTCGAGGTCGGCTTCATCAGCCACCTGATGTTGATCAACGCGCTGAAGAGCGCGGGCCTGACGGACAAGGACGTGGAGCTGGTCAACGTGCCGACCGATCAGACGCCGCAGACGCTCAAGGCGGGGGACGTCTCCGCGATCGTCGCGTGGCAGCCGAACAGCGGCCAGGCGCTCAAGGAAGTGCCCGGCTCGAAGGCGATCTTCACCAGCGCCAACGTGCCCGGTCTGATCTACGACGCGCTCTACGTCAGCCCCAAGAGCCTGAAGGAGCGCCGTGCAGACTGGCTCAAGGTCACCAAGGTCTGGTTCCGGATCGCGGACTTCCTCAAGGACCCGGCGAACGTCGACGAGGCGGCCAAGATCATGGCCGCGCGCGTGGGTCTGACTGCAGACGACTACAAGCCGCTGATGAAGGGTACGCACTTCCTCGATCTCGCGGGCAACGTCGAGACCTACAAGAAGGGCGACACGCTGATGAGCATCTACGGCTCGAGCAAGACCGTCGACCAGTTCCAGACCGAGAACAAGATCTACAAGGAGCCGGTCAGCTACGAGCAGTACCTCGACCCGAGCCTGGTGGACGAGGTCGCTTCGAAGATGGCTGCCAAGTAACCCTCTGCAGCCTGGAGATCGCCAATGGCCTCGACCCTATTGCGCGTTCGTGAGCCTCTGACGCCGTTCGCCCGCACGCTGGCCACGGGGCTCGCGTTCTTGTCGCCGCTCGCGCTGTGGGCGCTGGTCAGCTACGTGCCGTTCATCTGGCATCCTCAGGTGCTCGTCACCGACGCGGGCACGCCCGACGTGCCCGGCACGTACGACTTCGTCACCGAAGGCGAGCGCGTCGATACCGAGAGCTTCGCGCTGCGTAACCAGGAGCTCGCCAAGGCGGGCGCCAAGCTCGCGCAGGGCGAGCGCGTGAACCCGATCTACCTGCCCGCACCGCACGAGGTCGCGCGCGCGTTCTACACCGCGTTCACCACCGAGCCCGAGCGGCGCGGCGACTACTGGTTGCACGAGAGCCTCTGGCACAGCTGCCAGATCATCTTCTGGGGCTTTCTGTACGCCGCGCTGCTGGCCCTGCCGCTGGGCGTGCTGTGTGGGACCTTCCCGCTCGTCTCGCAGCTGAGCGAGCCGTTCATCGACTTCGTGCGCTACATGCCGGCGCCGGTGTTCGGGGCGCTCGCGGTGGCGATCTTCGGCCTCGCCGACGCGCCCAAGATCACGATCATCTTCATCGGGACTTTCTTCCAGATGGTGCTGGTGGTGGCGAACACCACGCGTCAGGTCGAGCCCGCGCTGCTGCACGCGGCACAGACGCTCGGCGCCTCGACGAGGCAGCTCCTGACGCACGTGGTGGTGCCGAGTGCACTGCCAAACCTGTACCGCGATACGCGCATCCTGATCGGCTGGGCCTGGACGTACCTGGTAGTGGCCGAGCTGATCGGCGAGAAGTCCGGCATCAGTGCGTTCATCTACCAGCAGCAGCGCTACCGGCACTTCGACAACGTGTACGCGAGCATCGTGATCATCGGCGCGGTCGGCCTGTTCGTCGACCAGCTGCTCGGCTTCGCGGGCACGTTCTTCTTCCCGTGGCAGGGCACGCCCTCGCCGTTCGCGCGCTGGCTGCGCGAGCTGCCGAAGCGCCTGCGCAGCTCGAACCTGAGCGCCGCCAAGACCGTGGAGGTGAGCAAGTGACCGACGACACGCTGGCGCTCCCGAGCTACAAGGAGCAGGCCCCGGAGGTCTCCGCACGCTTCGCGGAGATCAAGCAGCGCCCGGTGGTGCTGGAGATCGATCACCTCGGCAAGGTGTTCGACAGCAACAAGGGCAAGATCACCGCGCTGAACGACGTCTCGTTCAACGTGCACCGCAAGGAGTTCGTCAGCGTCATCGGCCCTTCCGGTTGCGGCAAGTCGACGCTGATCCGCATCCTCGCGGGGCTCGACCGGCCGTCCAGCGGCGCGGTCAAGCTCGACGGCGAGAAGGTCGAAGGTCCGTGCAAGGACCGCGGCATGGTGTTTCAGGGCTACACGCTGTTCCCCTGGCTGTGCGTGCGCGACAACGTGACCTTCGGCCCGCGTATGGCCGGCATGCCGACCGCCAAGGCGAACGAGAAGGCCGCCGAGTGGCTCGACGTGATCGGGCTCCGGCGCTTCGCCGACCACTATCCCGATCAGCTTTCGGGCGGCATGAAGCAGCGCGTCGCAATCGCGCGCGCGCTGGCCAACGAGCCGCGCATCCTGCTCATGGACGAGCCCTTCGGCGCACTCGACGCGCAGACGCGCGCGGGCATGCAGGCGCACCTGATCAAGGTCTGGGACAGCGTCGACCTGACCATCCTGTTCATCACCCACGATCTCGACGAGGCGGTCTACCTGTCGGATCGCATCGTGGTGCTGGCGGCCCACCCGGGGCGCATCCACGAGGTCATCGAGGTGCCGGTCCCGAGGCCGCGCGACCGCGCGCAGTTCCTGTCGCCAGCCTTCCTGGCGACGAAGAACCGCCTGGAGGAGCTGATCTACGGCAGCGCCGGCGGGGAGCAGACGAGCGAGATGGAGCTGAGACATGCCGGACAATGAGCTGCACGAGTCGCTGCGCGGCGGCCAGAT
>DASUME010000820.1:0-3236 GCA_036277895.1 Polyangiales bacterium | reverse complement strand
TATCGCTCAGACCGCTCGGGCGTCCTCATGCGCCCGGAGCGTTGGTGCTGATCCACGATCTGAGCTTCGTGGCGCGTCGTGAACACACCACGCGCAACCAGGTTGTGGCGGGCTTCTTCGTGCTCCTCGTGTGCGCCTCCGGGTTCACCATGCTGGCGGCACGCTTCGCGTGGCGCCACTGGCTGCTGCAGCTCCAGCAAGCCCTCGCAGGGCACGCCTCGCGCGAGTTCGCACCGCTCGTCCGGCACGTTCGCGAGCTGGTCGAGAGGCTGTCTGAAGAGCGTGAAGACGAGGCGCGTCTGGGCCGCTGGACTCCGGATCGACTCAAGGCGACGCTCACAGAACACTTACGCGGCGAGCGCATCGTACTGCTCGCCAACCGAGAGCCGTACATGCACGAACGCAACAGCGATGGAGCGCTACGTGTGATCCATCCGGCCAGCGGGCTCGTGACGGCGCTAGAGCCGGTGATGCGCGCCTGCTCGGGCGTGTGGGTGGGGCATGGCGCAGGGAGCGCGGACCGGGACACGGTCGATGCGCGCGACCGCGTGCGCGTTCCTCCTGGCGAGTGCTCGTATTGGTTGCGCCGAGTCTGGCTCAACAAGCGCGAGGAGCAGGGCTACTACTATGGCTTCTCCAACGAGGGCCTGTGGCCGCTCTGCCACATCGCGCATACGCGGCCCACCTTCCGCGCCGAGGACTTCGACCAATACGCGCGGGTCAATCGCAAGTTTGCCGACGCCGTGTGCGACGAGGTCGACATCGAGGATCCGATCATCCTGGTGCAGGACTATCACTTTGCGCTCGCACCGCGCATGATTCGCGAACGCCTACCGCGGGCCACGATCCTGACGTTCTGGCATATCCCATGGCCGAACCAGGAGCGCTTCGGCATCTGCCCCTGGCGCCGAGAGATCGTGGAAGGCCTGCTCGGCTCCAGCATCATCGGGTTCCACACCAACCAACACTGCAACAACTTCCTCGACGCGGTCGACGCCTTCGTGGAGTCCCGCATCGATCGCGAGCTACGCGCCGTGGTGCAGCGTTCTCGTTCGAGCCTGGTGCGCCCGTACCCCATCTCGATCGAGTGGCCGGTGCGCTGGCTCGATGACGTTCCGTCCACGGCGCACTGCCGGGGCGAGATCCTGCGCGAGCTCTCGCTTCCCTCGGACTCTCTGATCGGCGTGGGAGTCGACCGACTCGACTACACCAAAGGCATCGAAGAGCGACTGCAAGCCGTCGACACTTTGTTGGCTCGCTTTCCCGAGTTCCGCGAGCGCTTCGTCTTCATTCAGCTGGCTGCCCCGAGTCGTACGCAGATCGACAAGTACCGACAGCTCAACGAGCGCATCGAGCAACTTGCCGACGCCATCAACGCCAAGTGGTCGTCCGGCGCCTACCGGCCGATCGTCCTACACCGCGCGCACCACGAGCCGAGGGCCGTGTTCCGCTACTACCGTGCCGCCCACCTCTGCTACGTGAGCGCGTTGCACGACGGCATGAACCTCGTCGCCAAGGAGTTCGTGGCCGCGCGCGAGGACGAGCGCGGCGTCCTCGTCCTGTCCCAGTTCACGGGCGCCGCGCGCGAGCTCACCGAGGCGCTGATCGTGAACCCCTACGACCTTCGCCAGGCCAGCGACGCGCTCGCACTCGCGCTGCGCATGTCGGCCGAAGAACAAGCCGTGCGCATGCGATCGATGCGCAAGTTGCTGTCCGAGCTCAACGTCTATCGCTGGGCCGGCCGCATGCTGGTCGACGCCGCGCAGCTGCGCCGCCGCGAGCGCCTCACGGGCCGGCTGTCGTCGTTCCTGGATGACGCTCCCGCCGAGCAGGTACGCGACCCGCAGCTGCTGATGAGCCGGTTTCGGAGCTGGTTTCCAAGCTCGGGTGGCGACTCCTAGCTCGCGCCGCGGCTGACTCGGAAGGCCTCCGAGTTCAAGCACTCACCAACCTGCTCCTGAACGCGCGCGACGCGAGCCCGCGCGGTTCGATCGTGCGCCTCAGCGTCGAGGCGCGCGAAGGGCAGCTTGCGTTCTCGGTCGAGGACGAGGGTGAAGGCATCTCCGCCCAGAGCGCCGCGCGTGCCGACGAGCCGTTCTTCACCACCAAGGCGCCCGGTCGCGGCAACGGTCTGGGCCTCGCGATCACGCGGGAGCCTGTCCGCACATGGACGGCCGCGCAGCAGGTCGAAGCACAGCCCGCGCGCTCCTGATGCTGGCGCAGTGCCTGCTGTGCTCGCAGGCGCAGGCCCTGGATGCGGGGCTAGCGACCGAGCCTGGCAGCCCCGGTGCCGCGCAGATCGAGGCTCTGCTGGAAGGAAACGTCGACACCTCGAGCGACTGCTGGCCGAAGAGCAGGCGCGGCTCCTGGGGATCAAGAATCTGATCGTCGCGCGCGCGCCAGCTGAACACGGAACGCTCCCTTCTGCGCGATCGCGTCGACCGCGGAGCAGCGCCCGCTTGAAGACGAAGAGCAGGGATGCACGAGCCCGCCGTCCCGCGCTGACGCAAGCGCTCGCGCGCCTACTCGGCAGCCCGTAGAACTCGGCCGTCTCGGCGCGCAGACTCATGGCGTCCCGTCGTTCGCTGCCCGATCTCACACACCACGCTTCATCGACTTGCTGCACCTCACGCCGGCCATGCCTGCTCGCCGCGCAGCGATATATGTATCAGTTGTCTACGCCGCCGACGCACGCACCTTGCAGGCGCTACCGGTACTCAGCCGCGATGCTGAGGTAGGCAATGCAACACGACTTGCAGGGGGGAGAGGGCACCGTGGAAGACGAGCTCGAGCGCGGAAGCTCGCTGGCTGACCGTTCGCTGAATCGCACGGCGAGACACGTGCAAGACTTACTCGATCTGGCGCTGATTAGGCAGGGAGGCCTGGCGCTCTGCCGGGAGCCGACTGCGCTTCCGGCCGTGATGCTGGAAGTGCTGGACGCCGTGTGCGACTTGGCTGCGCGCAAACGACTGGCGTTGGAGATGGTGCCTGGGCGGGGCGCAATCTTGCTCTCGAGCGACCCCGAGCGTCTGTTCCGTCTGCTCGAGAACCTCGTCCGGTGGGTCATCGCGCGGACTCCCGCTGGCGGGCGCGTGGTAATCCACCCCTGGAGCACGCATGGTTTCGTTGCGCTCGACGTCCATGGCATCTCTCCGGGGATTCCCATGGAGCGCTACCTCCTCTCGCGCTTGCAGACGCCGCCGAAGATTCCGGTACGGAAGGACCCGGCTCTATCT
>DASUME010000819.1:0-12349 GCA_036277895.1 Polyangiales bacterium | reverse complement strand
CGCGACCTGCGCGGGCGTGAGCTTGCCGCGGCGCAGCAGCTCGTTCTGCAGCGTGTGATCCTGCGTGAGCTGGTGCTGCTTGCCGTCGCGCAGCAGGTACACGCGCGAGTCGCCCACGTGCGCGATGAAGCCCTGCGAGCCGACCACCATCAAAACGCTGAGCGTGGTGCCCATGCCGCGCCGCGACTCTTCGGCCTGTCCAGACTCGTGCACCGCGGCACACGCCGACAGCGCTGCGTCGTCGAGCAGGCGCTGCACCTCACGCGCGGCCTCGCGGGAGCCCGGGTTCGCCAGCAGCTGCTCGGCCCGCCCGAAGTGCTCGCGTACGGTGCGCGCGACGATCTCCAGCGTGAGCTGGCTGGCGACCTCCCCCGCCGCGTGGCCACCCATGCCGTCCGCGACCGCGTACAGGCCGAGCCCCTCGTCGAGCAGCAGCGCGTCCTCGTTGTGGTCGCGCACGCGCCCCACGCTGGTCTCCGCCCACGCTCGTACGCCGTCGGGTTCGCTCACCGACGCAGTCTACCACGAGGCCCCGCGGGCGGTCCCCACCGGGATCGAGGGGGTCCTGGAGGTTACTCCGCCGCCTTGGACAGCAGGGAGCCCTCGACGGCGCGTGAGACGGCGATCGTGGTCAGGTGCACGATGTCGTCGACCGTGCTCTCGGGGCTGAGCAGCGCGACCGGCTTGGCGATGCCGAGCAGCACGGGGCCGATCAGGTCCGCGTCCCCGAACGCGCCCATCAGCTTGTAGGCGATGTTGCTGGCGTCGAGGTTCGGGAACACCAGCACGTTCGCCTCGCCCTGCAGCTGGCTGAACGGGTACGCCTTGCGCAGCTGCTCGCTGAGCGCGACGTCGGCGCCGATCTCGCCATCTACGTTCAGGCCGGGCTGGCGCTCCTTCACGAGCCGCGTGGCCTCCGCCATCTTGCGTGAGCTGGGCGCCGGCGCGCTGCCGAAGGTCGAGAACGACAACATCGCCACGCGCGGGTCGAGCCCGAGGTGGCGCGCCGCTTCGGTCGCCTGCTCGGCGACCTCGGCCAGCGTCTCCGCGTCCGGGTCGATGTTGAGCGTGGTGTCCGCGAGCAGCTTCACGGTGCGATCGGTGATCGCGATGTGCATGCCGCAGGCGCGCGTCACGCCGGGCCGCACGCCGATCACCTCGAGCGTGGGCACGATGGTGTCGACGTAGTTGTGGGTCAGCCCGGAGACCACGGCATCGGCCTCTCCGTGGCGAACCATCATCAGGCCGAAGTAGGTGCTGCGCCCAGCGATGGTGCGGATCGCGGTCTCGCGCGTCACGCCGCGGCGCTCGCGCAGGCGGTGATAGTCCGCCGCGAAGTCGTTCACACGCTCGTCCTGGCGTGGATAGACGAGCTGCATGCCGGTGAGCTTGATGCCGGCCTTGGCCGCAGCTTCTTCGATCCGCTCGGGGCGTCCGAGCAAGATCGGCTTGGCGATGCCCTCCTGACGCAGGATGTCCGCCGCGCGCAGGATCTTGGGCTCCGCGCCCTCGCAGAACACGATCCGCTTGGGCTCGCGCTTGGCGAGCGCGGTGACCGACCACATCAGCTTGCTGGTGGGCGAGAGCTTGCGGCGCAGGCTCTCGCGGTACTGCTCGAGGTCGAGCTTCTCGCGCGCCACGCCGCTGTCCATCGCGGCCTTCGCGACCGCGGGCGCGACCATGTACAGCACGCGCTGATCGAACGGCTTCGGGATGATGTAGTCGGGGCCGAACTTGAGCAGCCCGCCGCCGTACGCCTGCTGCACGCGGTCGGGCACGCCGAGCTGCGTGAGCTCCGCCAGCGCGAGCGCCGCGGCCAGCTTCATCTCCTCGTTGATGCAGCGCGCCCCGACGTCGAGCGCGCCGCGGAAGATGTACGGGAAGCCCAGGACGTTGTTGACCTGGTTCGGGTAGTCGCTGCGGCCGGTGGCGACGATCGCGTCCGGGCGGGCCGCGACCGCGACCTCGTACGGGATCTCCGGATCTGGGTTCGCGAGCGCGAGGATGATCGGGCGCGGGGCCATGCGCTTGACCATCTCGCCCGTGACCAGGTTCGCGGTCGCCAGCCCGAGGAACACGTCGGCATCGACCAGCGCATCCGCGACCGTGAGCGCCTTCTCGTTCGCGGGGCGCGCGTACTTCGCCTTGAACTCGTTGAGCTGGCCGCGGCCCTCGATGCAGATGCCCTTGCTGTCCGCCATCCACACGTTCTCGCGCCGCACGCCGAGGCGCAGGAACAGGTCCATGCACGCGACCGCCGCCGCGCCCGCACCGAGGCACACGATCTTGAGCTCCGGCATGCGCTTTTGCTGCAGCAGCGCGGCGTTCTTGAGCGCCGCCGCGCAGATGATCGCGGTGCCGTGCTGGTCGTCGTGGAAGACCGGGATCTTGAGCCGCTCGCGCAGCTTGCGCTCGATCACGAAGCACTCGGGCGCCTTGATGTCCTCGAGGTTGATGCCGCCGAAGGTGGGCTCGAGCGCGCAGATGATCTCGACCAGCTTGTCGGGATCCTTCTCGTCGAGCTCGATGTCGAACACGTCGATGTCGGCGAACTTCTTGAACAGCACGCCCTTGCCCTCCATCACGGGCTTGGCGGCGAGCGGGCCGATGTCGCCCAGGCCGAGCACGGCGGTGCCGTTCGAGATCACGGCGACCAGGTTGCCGCGCGCGGTGTACTTGGAGACCGCCTCGGGCTCGGCGGCGATCGCGAGGCAGGGCTCGGCGACGCCCGGCGAGTACGCCAGCGAGAGGTCCCGCTGGGAGGCCACGGGCTTGGTCGGGACCACGGCGATCTTTCCGGGTCGGCCCTGGGCGTGATAAGCGAGCGCGTCTTCTCGAATACTCATGGGGGCTCCGGCGAGCGGGCGTACCGCGACGGGTGCGCGGAGGCAAGCCTCAACGCCGCGTGCCCTTCAGCGCAGGGCGCTGCGGATCGCGCCCACGAAGTCGCGCGCGGCGGCGTGGATCTGGTCCTTGCTGCGGCCCTCGCCCTGCGCACCCCCGAACCGGGAGGGGAACATCACCGCACGGGCGCTGTTGACGAGCGCCCCCTGGCCCTTGGCGTCGAAGCAGGCGCGCACGGTCTCGAGGGCGCCGCCCTGGGCGCCGTAGCCGGGCACCAGGAACAGCGCGTGCGGCATGCGCGCGCGCAGCTTGTGCGCCGCCTCGGGCTGGGTCGCGCCGACCACCGCGCCGACGTCGCCGTAGCCATGTGCGCCGCGGCCGTTCAGCCCGTTCACCAGATCCGCGACGATCTCGTAGACCGCGCGGCCGTCTTCCGTGCGCGGCAGCTGGATCACGTCCGCGCCCGGGTTTGAGTTGCGCACCAGCACGAACAGGCCCTTGTCGTTGGCCTTGGCGACCTCGACGAAGGGCGCCAGGGCATCGTCGCCGAGGTAAGGGTTCACGGTGAGCGCATCGGCCTCCCAGGGCCGGCGCGGCTCCTTGGCGAGGTACGCGTCCGCGTAGGCCTTGGAGGTGCTGCCGATGTCGCCGCGCTTGCCGTCGAGCACCACTAGCAGGCCCATCGCGCGCGCGGTCTCGATGCAGCGCTCGAGCGCGCGCATGCCGTACGAGCCGTAGAGCTCGAAGAATGCCATCTGCGGCTTCACCGCCGGCACCAGCTCGTGCACCGCCTCCAGCGTGAGCAACGAGTAAGCCTCGATGATGCGCGCGCGCTCCTCGAGGTCCCCGTCCCGCCGCAGCCCGCACTCGCGCAGGAACGCGTCCGGGATGTACTCCAGCACCGGGTCGAGCCCCACCGTACAGGGCGCCTCGCGGGCGATCACGGCTTCGATCAAGCGATCAGAGAAGCTCATGAGCCGCGTTTGTACCCGCTCCCGCCCGCATTGGCCACCCGTGCTGCAGGCGCCACGACGCGCGCGGACGCAAGCGATGAAGCCCGTGATCTATGACACGGCCGTGCTGATCGCCGCCGACCGCTGCGAGCGCCGAGCCTGGGCGGAACATCGCGTGCGGCTTCCACGCGAGCAGCAACGTGCCGCGCGCGTTCGGATCGGGCGTGTCGAGCGAGACCGAGGCGCCCAGGGAGTAGCCGGAGGCGCTCGTGAAGCGCAGCACGCCGCTCCGGCCCACACCGAGCAGACCCGTCGCGCACTCGCTAACGCGCCCGTTCGCTGAGCTCCAGCACGTGATCGCGCGCGCGTCGCGCAGCCCGTCCGTGTCGGGCACCTCCACGTGCAGCTTCACCAGCTGGTCATTGGAGCCCATGCAGCCACAGCCAGCCAACCAGATCAGCGCGAGCGAACGGTACACGCCATTCGCTCTAGCAACCTCGGAGCGAGGCCGCCGCGGCGCTCACCCTATTCTGCCTGCGCCTCGTCCATCACTCGGCCTGCGCCTCTTCCATCACTCGGCCTGCGCCTCGATATCGACGCTCTCGATGACGGGCAGTGACTTGCGCTTCTTGGGCTCGTTGTCTTCGAGCTGATCGTTGGACACCAGCGGCGAGAAGAAGTTGTCCTTCTTGGTGTACTCGTCGACGCGGAACGCGAACTTGTAGCTCGGGGCCGCGCGCTGGTTGCAGTCCGTCCGCTCGCAGAAGCGGCAGGTGGTGCCCACCGTGACCGCCATCTTGCGCGGATCGGCGAACGGCATGTCGTCCGCATAGCAGAGGTGCTTGGCGTTGGAGGCGTTGGTGCCGAGGCCGATCGCGTACACGGTGCCGCGCACGAGCGAGCCTTGGAACGGCTGCTTCACCACCTTGGCGATGCAGAAGTACTCCGAGCCGTCCGGGAACACCGAGTACTGCTTGGTGATCTGCGACGGATTCAGGAACGCCAGGTGCACCGCGAGCTTGGGGCAGCTGCCCGTGCCGTGCGGAAACTGAATGCCGGTGCGCCCGCCGTAGCGCTTGCTGATGTTGCCAGCGACGTCCACGCGCAGGAAGTGCATCGGCAGCGCGCGCCGCTGCGGATCGTTCAGGTTGCAGATGCGGTGAGCGACGGTCTCGAACGAGCTCTCGAAGTAGCTCGCGAGGTGCTCCAGGTCGTAGCGCGTGCGCACGACTTCCTGCAGGAAGTCGTGGTACGGCAGCAGCAGCGCGCCCGCGAAGTAGTTCGCGAGGTGGATCTTGATCAGCTGCGGCGTCTCGCCGTGGCGGGTGCGGAAGTTGGAGGTGAGCTGATCGTGCAGCCCTTCCTGATCCATCAGCCACAGCCCGATCGTGTGCGCGAGCTGGAACTTCAGCCGCTGCTCGATCATCGACGAGGTGAGCGTGAGCCGCGGTCCTTCCGGATCCCAGCGCCGCACCACGGAGCTGGTCACATCCGGCGGCACGAAGTCGACCTCGACGCCCAGGCCGCGCAGCACCTCGACCAGGCGGTCGCTGGTGAAGCGCTGCGGCAGGGAGAAGTCGCGCCGCACCTTCTCGGCGCGATCCTCGAGCAAGCCGAACCAGTTGTCGTTGGCCTCGAGGAAGTCGGTGACCTCGTCGAACGGGTTGTAGTCGAACGACAGGCCCGCGGCGCCCGTGGTGTCGCGCTCGGCCTTGGCCAGCGACGAGAGCAGGTGGTCGAGCTGGCCGCGCGTGTTCTTGTACATGTTGAACAGCGCGGTGACCGTGGTCGCCATGCGCGGCTCGGAGCCGAGCTGCGCGAGGTCGTCCTCGCTCAGGTTCAGCGAGCGCAGCAGCGGCTCGTCGAGCAGGCGCGCCAGGCCGTCGTCGACGCGGCGCTCGCCCAGGCTCTGCATGAACTCTTCCATGCCCACGCCGTACAGCTCGAGTGCCTTGAACAGCAGCGGCAGCTGGACCGCGCGCTTGTCCTTCTCGATCAAGCTCAGATAGGCCGGGGAGACGCCGAGACGCCGGGCGACCTCGCCCTGCTGCAGGCCGCGCGTCGTGCGCAGCTCGCGCAGCCTCGTGCCCATGTGCGCATGCGTGTTCTTCATCTTACTTCCGCCGCACGGTCGAGCCCGACTCAGCCAGCTCGGCCAAGATAATCGCTGGTAAAGACGCGCGGACGCGCCCTCTGAGGCGACAAGGCAGCAGTCTTGACGACGGAAGTACGGTCGTCAAGCCTTTACAAAGTCAATTTGTAAAGTGGTCTGGGCGCGGCCGGACGTTTGTGATCCAGGGCTAATGCGTGGGTCGGTCCGGCAGCTGGCCGGTGGAGACCAGCAGCTCCAGGCGCGCGCGCCGGGCGGCGTCCTCCGCCTGCACGGCGCTGGTCTCCGCGTCGCGGCTGCGGCGCTCGGCGTCGATGACCTCGATGTCCGTGGTGGCGCCGGCGCGGTAAGCGAGGTTGGCCATCTGCAGCGCGCGGCGGGCGAGCCCGGCCCCGCGCGCGGCGGCGGCGAGGCTCTTGTCCGCCTGCACCATCGTCGAGAACGCGGCGCGCACCTCGGACTTGGCGGCGCGCATCAAGCTCTCGAATTGCACGCGTGCCGCGGCCGCCAGCGCCTTGCGCTCGTGCAGCTGACCGCGACGCAGCCCACCGTCGTAGAACGGCACCGACAGCAGCAGCTGCGCCTGCCAGCCGGTCTTCGGGTACTGCACCGTGGGCGGGTCCTGGAAGAACGGCATGAAGGTCGCGTTCAGCGTGGGCATGTAGTCGGCCCAGGTATCGGTGACCGTACGCTCGGCGAGCTCCACGCGGCCGCGCTGGGCGCGCACGTCGCTGCGCGTGGAGACCATCTCTTCGGCTGGCTTCTCGACGCCGGTGGGGATGCTCTCCGGCGCCGTGGCGTCGACCGGCCCGTCGCGGCCGAGCAGCACCCCGAGCGCCTCCTGCGAGAGCGCGAGCTGTCCGCGTGCGTTCTCCAGCTGCGCCTCCGCGAGCGCGACCTCCTGGTTGGCGCGCACCTCGTCGAGCTCGTTGCCGATGCCGCCTGCGAAGCGCTGGCGCGCGAACTCGTGGTGCGCGCGCGCGTTGTCCACCGCGCGCTGATCGACCTCGATCACACGCTGCTGGGCGATCGTCGACAGGTACGTGCGCGCAACCGCGAGCACGACCTGACGGCGCGCCTCGTCCGAGGCCGCGCGCGCGACGCCGATGCTCATCTTGGCGTGCTTGCTGTTCACCCAGCCCCTGGGCGCCACCAGCGGCACGTTCAGGTTGGCGTTGAGCTGAAGCACGCTGTCCGCCTGCAAGCGTGCCCCGGTGCCCGCGATGCGGTCGTGATCGAGGCGCGTGTAGACGCCGTTGCCGGTGAGCGTGGGCAGCCAGCCCGCACGCGCCTCGCCGAGCAGCGCCTCGGCGCGCGCGATCTCTTGCAAGGCGACCTCCACGCGCGGTTCGCGGCGCAGCGCCTCGTCGATGGCCTGCCCGAGGTTCACGGCTTCGCCCTGCGGTGCGATCGGCGCCGAAGCAGCGACCTGTTCTGGAGACAACAAGCTTACTTGCTTCACGGGCGCGGGGTCGACCGGCAGGTCCGCCGGCGACTGCGCGACCGCCAGGCTCGTGGCGAAGACGCACAACGCGAGCGCGCCGGCACGTACAGCGTAAGATTCACCTGAGTCGGGCACGATGTGAGGCTCTAACTCGCAAGCTCCAGCGCGACAACGCCGAACGTTCGCGCGATCTTCCCTTTCCGGGAACACGGGCGCGTCAGACTTAGTTTCGCAGCTGGCGTTCGTAACGGGAGCGCCGGACGAAGGTACCAAAGGTCGGGTTCCCCCATGTGGTTAGTACGCGTAGCGCTGAAGCATCCTTACACGTTCGTCGTGATGTCGATGCTGATCGTGCTCGTTGGGACGCTGACGATCGTCCGCATGCCGAAGGACATTTTCCCCGATATCGACATCCCGGTGGTGTCGGTGGTGTGGAACTTCGGCGGCATGCAGCCGCAGGATCTCGAGCAGCGCATCGTCAACACGTTCGAGCGCAACCTCACGACCACCGTCAATGACATCGAGCACGTCGAGAGCCAGACCCTGACCGGCATCTCCGTGATCAAGATCTTCCTGCAGCCCGGCGCGAGCGTGGAGGCAGCCACCGCACAGATCACGGCCATCTCGCAGACCGCGATTCGGCAGATGCCCGCGGGCACCGTGCCGCCGCTGATCATCCAGTACAGCGCGGCCAATGTGCCGATCATGCAGCTGGCGTTGTCCGGCGAAGCCATGAGCGAGCAGCAGCTGTTCGACCTGGGCACGAACTTCATCCGCGCCGACCTCGCAACCGTTCAGGGCGCGCAGTTGCCATGGCCGTACGGCGGCAAGCAGCGCCAGATCATGATCGACATCGATCCGCAGCGGCTCTATTCGTGGGGGCTCTCACCGCGCGACGTGAACAACGTGCTCGGGCTGCAGAACGTGATCGTGCCCAGCGGCACCGCGAAGATGGGCGGCAACGAGTACCCGGTGTTGTTCAACGGCACGCCCGAGGCGGTGGCGCAGCTCGAGGACCTGCCGATCAAGACCGTAAACGGCACCACGGTGTTCATCCGCGACGTGGCCAGCGTGCGCGACGGCAACTCGCCGCAGACCAGCATGGTGCACGTGGCCGGCAAGCGCGCGCTGCTGATGAGCATCCTGAAGAACGGCTCCGCGAGCACGCTCGACGTCGCCCGGCGCATCAAGGAAGTGCTGCCACAGTCGCTCGCCAAGCTCACCAAGGACCTGAAGGCGGACCTGATGTTCGATCAGTCGCTGTTCGTGGAGGCGGCGGTCGAGGGCGTGGCGAAGGAGGCCGGCATCGCGGCCGCGCTGACCGCGCTGATGATCCTGCTCTTCCTCGGCAGCTGGCGCGCCACGCTGATCGTGGTGATCTCGATCCCGCTCTCGATCCTGGTCTCGATCGTGATCTTGCACGCGCTCGGCATGACCTTGAACGTGATGACGCTCGGCGGTCTGTCGCTGGCGGTGGGCATCCTGGTCGACGACGCCACGGTGGAGATCGAGAACATCCACCGCAACATGGCGATGAAGAAGCCGATCGTGCGCGCGATCATGGACGGCGCGCAGGAGATCGCGGCCCCCGCGTTCGTGGCCACGCTCTGCATCTGCATCGTGTTCGTGCCGGTGACGTTCATCACCGGCGCGGCGAAGTCGCTGTTCGTGCCGCTGGCGTTGTCGGTGGTGTTCGCGATGTTGACCTCGTACTTCCTGTCGCGAACCGTGGTGCCCACGCTGGTGCACAAGCTGCTCGCCGGCGAGGCGCAGCACTACATGCACCCGGAGCAGCACGCAGCGCGTGGGGCGTTCGCGCGTTTTCACCAGCGCTTCGAGCACGGCTTCGACAAGCTGCGCGACGGGTACGGCGGCTTGCTGGCGTGGGCGCTCACGCACCGCGTGCGCTTCATCATCGGCTTCGCGGTGTTCGCACTCGGCAGCTCCAGCTTGCTCGCGGTCGTGGGCAGCGACTTCTTCCCGACCGTGGACGCCGGCCTGATCAAGCTGCACGTGCGCGGCGCACCGAGCACGCGCATCGAGCAGACCGAGCGCGACATCGGGCGCATCGAGGCAATGATCAAGTCGATCATCCCCGAGCACGAGATCGCGTCGTTCATCGACAACCTGGGTGTGCCCTACTCCGGCATCAACCTCTCGCTCAGCGAGGGTGCGCTGATCTCGCCGGCGGACGGCCAGATCATGATCGCGCTCAAGGAAGACCACGCGCCCACTGCCGACTACGTGCGCAAGCTGCGGCAGCAGCTGGGCAAGGCGTTCCCCGAGAAGACGTTCTTCTTCCTGGCGCCGGACATCTCGACGCAGGTGCTGAACTTCGGGCTGCCGGCGCCGATCGACATCCAGGTGGTCGGACCCCTCGGCCGCGACGAGCACTATCACGTGGCGCAGAAGATCGCGCAGAAGGTGCGCGCGATCCCGGGCGCAGTGGACGTGCACCTGGCGCAGGTGCCCAAGGGTCCGCAGCTGCGCATCGACGTCGACCGCTCGATGGCGGCGCGGCTCGGCCTGACCCAGCGCGACGTCGCGAGCGACCTCCTGGTGTCGCTGTCGTCGAGCGGGCAGGTGGCGCCGAACTACTGGGTGGACCCGCGCGGCGTGCAGTACCTGGTGGCGGTGCAGACGCCGCAGTACCGCAACGACTCGATCGAGGCGCTGGCGCAGACGCCGCTCTCGAACACCGCGGGCGGCACCCCGCAGCTGCTCTCGAACATCGCCGCGGTCACGCGCGCCGAGGGCCCGGTCAACATCACGCACTACAACGTGGCCCGCACCTACGACGTGCAGTGTAGCGTCGAGGGCACGGATCTCGGCACCGTCGCCGCGGCGGTGCGCGATGTGATCGAGGACATGAAGAAGGAGCTGCCGCGCGGCGTGACGGTGAAGCTGAAGGGTCAGGCCGAGAGCATGGACACCTCGTTCCGCGGCCTCGCCTTCGGCCTGATCTTCGCGGTGGTGCTGGTCTACCTGCTGCTGGTGGTGAACTTCCAGTCGTGGCTCGACCCGTTCATCATCTTGATGGCATTGCCGGGCGCGCTGGCGGGCATCTCTTGGATGCTGTTCCTCTCACACACCACGATCAGCGTGCCGGCGCTGATGGGCGCGATCATGACCATCGGCGTGGCGACCGCGAACAGCATCCTGGTGGTGACGTTCGCCAACGAGCAGCGGCCGTTCGGCTTCGATGCGTACCATGCGGCGCTGGCCGCCGGCATGACGCGCTTGCGGCCGGTGATGATGACCGCGCTGGCGATGATCATCGGTATGTTGCCGATGTCGCTCGGGCTCGGCGAGGGCGGCGAGCAGAACGCACCGCTCGGGCGTGCGGTGATCGGCGGCTTGTTGGTGGCGACCGTGAGTACCTTGTTCTTCGTGCCGGTGATGTACAGCATCCTGCGCACGCGCGTGGCAAAGCACGATCCGGACGTGGAGGCGTTGTGAGCGAGAGAGAAGAACCTCCCCAGCACGATCTCGGCTTCAGCCTGCCGCAGCCGGCCAAGGTGGGAAGCTCGCGCGGGCTGTTGTTCGTAGTGATCGCGCTGGTCGCGATCGGAGGGGCGTTCCTGATCGGCTACCTGCCGCGTCAGAAGGCGAATCACGCGCTGGCAGACACCACCGCCACCAGCACCAAGAGCGCGCCGCGCGTGGATGTGATCGCCCCCAAGCGCATCGACGACGAGCGCACCACGATCCTACCCGGCACGGTGACGCCGCTGAACCAGACGGTGCTCTACCCGCGCGCGCAGGGCTACGTGAAGCAGTACTTCGTCGACCTCGGCGACCGCGTGAAGGAAGGCCAGAAGCTGGCCGAGATCGAGACGCCCGAGCTCGACCAGCAGATCGAGCAGGGCCGCGCGCAACTCATGCAGGTGGAGGCGTCGCTGGGCCAGGCCAAGGCCAACCGCGACTTCGCGAACACCAGCCTGGAGCGCTACAAGGCGCTGCGCCCGGCGGGTGTGGCCTCACAGCAGGATCTCGATCAACGCGGTGCGCAGGCGCTGGTCGATCAGTCGAACGTGGCCGTCGCCGAGGCGAACATTCAGGTGCAGCGCGCGAACCTACGCCGGCTGCAGCAGCTGAAGAACTTCGCCGTCGTGACCGCGCCCTTCGACGGCGTGATCGCGGCGCGTACGGTCGAGCCCGGTGCCCTCGTCACGCCCGGCAGCACCACGCCGCTGTTCGAGCTGGTGGCGACCAACCCGGTGCGCGTGTTCGTGTCGGTGCCGCAGGATCTCGCGCCGAGCGTGAAGGTGGGCATGAAGGCACAGGTGACGGTTCGCGAGTACCCGAGCCGCGTGTTCGAGGGCATCATCGCGCGCTCCGCCGGCGCGCTCGATCCCGCCACCCGCACGATGCGCACCGAGGTGCGCGTGGCCAACGTGGACAACGCCTTGCTGACCGGCATGTACTCGCAGGTGTCGTTGCCGCTGGCATCGCCGCACGCCGTCTACGAGCTGCCCGCGAGCGCCGTGCTCGCCGACGCGCAAGGCACACGCGTCGCGATCGTGAAGGAGGGCCGCGTGCAGCTACGCCAGGTCGTGATCGAGCGTGATCAGGGCGCCAGCATCAGCATCGCCCGCGGCATCGACGCCCGCGACCGCGTGGTACGCCTCGCCACCGGCACGCTCACCGACGGCATGGAAGTGCAAGCCCAAGCCGCGGATCACTAAGGGCTGAACCACCGCGTGGGGTGAAGGCCGGCGGGCGTGTAGGCGGGTAGAGATCGCGGGAGTGCTGCCCGCGACCAAACAGTTCGACCTGGTGCTCGGCATCGACGTGCACGTGGTGGTGCCTCCGCCGCCGGCGGTGCCCTTCCCGATGCCCACGCCGTTCACGGGCTTCTTCTTCGACCCGATGGACGCGTTCACCGCGACGGTGCGCATCAACGGGCAGCCGCGCGCGAGTGCAGGCGGGTCGGTGATCGCGATGCCGCCGCACATCCCGATCGGCGGCGTGTTCCTCAAGCCGCCCTCGAACGAT